>JBKJQU010000045.1:0-32191 GCA_046594995.1 Aestuariivirga sp. | reverse complement strand
TGGCGGAAGAGGAGGGATTCGAACCCTCGATACGCTTTCACGTATGCACGCGTTCCAGGCGTGTGCCTTAAACCACTCGGCCACCCTTCCTTTAGACGATGGGCCGATTAAGCCATTGAAGTGCTTTAATCAAGCACTGTTGAGTGGCCGTGAGAAGATTGTCACACTATATGTGGCCAGTAACACAGGAAGGAACCCCGAGTATGTTCTTCACCCGCCAGAAAACCAGGCTCGTCGAGGCCTCATCCGCCCTGCCCGGCAGGCCGGAACCACTGCCAATGGCCGAGCGCCATTTCGTCAATGGTAATCCCCTGAAACGCCCTTATCCGGCAGGGCTGGAGACCGCCATCTTTGCCATGGGCTGCTATTGGGGTGCCGAGCGCAAGTTCTGGACGGTGCCGGGCGTCTGGGTAACGGCCGTTGGCAATGCCGGCGGCTTCACGCCGAACCCGACTTATGAAGAAGTCTGTTCTGGCCTCACAGGCCACACGGAATCGGTACTTGTGGTCTATGATCCTGCGAAGGTGAGCTACGAGACCCTGCTGAAGGTTTTTTTCGAATCCCATGACCCCACGCAGTTCATGCGCCAGGGCAATGACGCGGGCACGCAATATCGTTCAGCCATCTACTGGACGTCTCTCGCCCAGCGAGATGCGGTGCAGGCCGCGAAGTCTGCCTACGAGGAGGCCTTGAAGGCCAAGGGCTATGGCGCCATCGTCACCGAGATTGCGGAAGCCGGCCCCTTCTATTTCGCCGAAGCTTATCACCAGCAATATCTGGCGAAGAATCCGGCGGGCTATTGCGGGCTTGGCGGCACGGGCGTTTCCTGCCCCATCGGCGTCGGCGTCGGCGTTCAGGCCTGATCAGAACCGGTCCGGGCTGAGTGTAGTCAGCCCGGAATTTTTACCTGCATGGCGCGGGCCGCCTCTGTGCTGAAACACATGTCGAGAACGGCCTGGAGATCGGCCCCGCGCCGGAATGACGGCTCGCCGTTCTTGCCGCTTACCACCGCGTCGATGAAACGCGAATGGATGGTCGGCACAGGATCGGCCTGCACGCGCCGCCAGCTTTGCGTGTGAACGTCTTCGCCTGAGCACATGCGGATCTCGGTCCACTCGAGGCCGTGGTTGATCTCGATCGCGCCTTTTGTGCCGAACACGTCCAGCTTCAGAACATTGCCGTAGCCGGTCATGAAGCGACTGGTGTGGATCACGCCCAGCGCGCCATTGCCGAACTCCACCTGCATTGAGGCACTGTCATTGGCATCGAGAGGATACTCGCCGATCTGGCCGCCCTTGGCCTTCTCGAACGTCTTGAGACGCGCCTGAAGCGACACCGGCATCATGCCGATGGCATAGGTTGTGAAATCGAGGATATGGATGCCGACGTCGCCCAGCACGCCCTTGGAGCCGTGCTTTTGCGAGAGCCGCCACAACCACATGGCCTCGGTGCTCCAGTCGCCCCAGTGCTTGCCCACGAGCCAGCTCTGCCGGTAGGAAGCTTCCACATGGCGGATTTCCCCGATCTCGCCCGAAGCAATGAGGCTCCGCGCCTTCTGCAGCGCCGCCACATTGCGATAACTGAGATTCACCATGTTGATGAGGCCCGCCTTTTCGGCGGCCTTTGCCATCTGGTCTGCCAGCGCGAAATTCTCGGCCAGCGGCTTCTCGCACAGCACGTGCTTTTTTGCCGCGATAATTTTCATAGTGGTGGGATGATGCACGCCATCGGGCGTCACGTTGGTCACGGCATCGAACTCGCCCCAGGAGAGCGCATCATCGAGGCTGCCGAAGGACGCGGGGATCGCATGCTTCTCTGCAAAGGTCCTGGCACGCGCCGCATCGACATCCGCCGCGGCAACGACGCTGGCGCGCGGATCGGACTGGAACAGGTGCGCATGGTTTGCCGCCATCGATCCGGTGCCCAGTACCAGAAGGCGCACTTTCGGAATGGCGGCCATCAGCGATAACCTTTCTCGCCATCCTCATGCAGGCGCGGCCCCTTCACAGTAAGGGGAACCGGGGCCTTGTCATGCGGCACATTCGGCGCATCGTCGATCGAGGTCCACGGCTTTGCCGGATTATGGGCCCAATGCGTGGCATTGCGCAGCACCTGCAGGACCAGAGGATTATGATAGGTGGGGTAGGCCTCATGGCCCGGCCGGAAATAGAAGATCTTTCCTGCCCCGCGCTGGAAGGTGACGCCGGAGCGGAACACCTCGCCGCCTTCAAACCAAGAGATGAACACGGTTTCGAGGGGTTCAGGGATGGTGAAGGGCTCACCATACATTTCCTCATGCTCGATCTCGATATATTCGGGCAGGCCCGCCGCAATCGGATGGTTGCGGTTGATGACCCAGACGCGCTCGATTTCGCCCGCTTCACGCCACTTGAGCGAGCATGGCGTACCAAGAAGGCGCTTGAAGATTTTCGAGAAGTGCCCGGAGTGAAGGACGATCAGCCCCATCCCCTCCCACACGCGCTTCTGCACGCGCTCGACGATCAAATCGTCGACCTTGCCATGCGCCATGTGGCCCCACCACAGCAGCACGTCGGTCTTGTCGAGACGTTCTTGCGTGAGGCCATGCTCGGGCATGTCCAGCGTGGCGGTCGCAACTTCGATTTCCGGGTCGCCCGCAAAGGCCGCCGCGATCGCAGCGTGGATTCCATCCGGATAGAGCTTCTTAACCAGCGCATTGCGCTTCTCGTGCTCATTCTCGTTCCAGACCAGCGCGCGAATAGTCATGAAGACCTCCAGTAGCCATGTTGAGGCCTGATCCCTAGCATCACCCTGATCATCCTTAAAAATCGCTTTGGGTGCAGCAAAGAACTATGGCAATCATCTATTGAGTTGGGACTTTGCCGGTATCATAATTGCGAACTTGCATCAGGCTGGCCTAATCTTTGAACTCCACGACCGTCCCCGTCCGCACCATGCGGGAGAGTTCCTCGGCATCCCAATTGGTGAGGCGCACGCAGCCATGCGACTCCGATTTTGAAATGAGCGATGGTTCCGGCGTGCCGTGGATGCCGTAGCCCTTCTCTGTCAGGTCGATCCACACGCTGCCGACCGGATTATTGGGGCCAGCCGCAATTTCGAACGGCTCATCGGTCTCGACGGTATCGAAGTCGAGTTCCTTGGGATTGTAATAGTAGACGGGATCGGGTGCGATGGTCCGCACTTTGTGGGTGCCCGATGGACTGGGCGTGCTGAAGCTTCCGATGCTGGCCGGATAAAACACGGCTTCCGTTCCGTCGTCCTTGTAGGCACGAAGCGAACCCGAACTCTTGCTGACTTCGATGCGCGCGATCGACTTAGGCTCGTCGCGCTGTTTCACGACAGCAACGATGATGTCAGTTCCGGCCCTAGCAAAGTCCACGCCCGGATTGAGTGCATCAAGCAACTGCTCGTCCATGTGAAATTTTTCCGCCAGTGCTTCCCGCGGCGATGAAAAGGATAAGCGTTTCAACGCGGCCATGTCTTCCAGTTTCTCAGGCTTGGATTCGAGAAATGGGCCATTGGCTTCCTTGTCTGATATCTGGTAGCGCGTCAGGACGGGCTTGCTGTCGCCTGACACAAGCTTCTCCCACATCTGCGGGTCGGGCTTGCCGTCCGAGTTGAGGCCATTTGCGAGTTCAAAGGCCGCGATGGCCCGTGAAACATTGTCACCGAAATGCCCGTCGATCACGCCAGGCGAATAGCGCGACCGGTCGAGCAGGACTTGCAGCCTGACCAGGCCGGGATCGATCTTCTCCGGATCGGGATTTTCCGCTGGTGCCGCAGTTTCAATGGAGTTGGAGTCGAGCTCATCCGCATTCGCAGGTGACAAGGCGGCAGAGACAATAGAGAACGACAACAGCAGAAACAGCCGAAGCGGCATGAGCGGTCCTTTCGAATCATCAGGTAAAGGACAGCAACGAAGTGGCCGCTTATCTGTTCCGCATCGTCAGTTGAAAAATCGCTTCAGGCGATCTTCATCCAGCTTTTCGACTTCGATGAATTCACCGCTGTTTCCACCACCTTCTGGATTTCCCATGCCTCACGGAAATCCGGGCCTGCCTTTGCGCCGCCGCCGATCTCGGCGAGGAACTCTGCCACCTCGATGGTCTTCAGATCGTTGAAGCCGATCTGATGCCCCGGCGCTACGCAGAAATTCACGTAAGGAGAATGCTGCGGGCCTGCCTCAATTTTGGTGAAACCGGCATGGCGCGGATCGCCGCCCGTCTTGTAGAGCTGGATTTCGTTGAGGCGCTCCTGCGTGAAGACGAGGCTTCCCTTCGACCCGTTGACTTCAAAGCCAAGCTGCATCTTGCGGCCCGTCGCCACCCAGTTCGCCTCGATGGTACCGCCGCAGCCGCGCGCAAAACGCACCATCATCCGCGAGATGTCATCGACCTTCACTTCCTTCCGCTCTCGCGAACCGGCGGTGACCAGGCGGCTCTTCACAATGGTTTCAATTTCCGCATTCACTTCGGCAATCGGCCCTAGCAGGAACCGCGCCATGCCGATGATATGCGAACCCAGATCGGCGATGACACCCGGCCCGTGGACCTCGTCTAGCCGCCAGCCATGGAGGCCTTCAGGGTTGGCCATGTAATCTTCCGCATGTATGCCACGGAAGCCGGTGATATCGCCGAGCTCGCCAGCCTCGATCATCTGACGCGCCAGCTTCAGCACCGGGTTCTTGATATAATTGTAGCCGACCTGCGTCTTGATGCCCGCCGCCTCGGCCGCTTTCATCATTTCCTCCGCTTCGGCTGCCGATGGCGCCAGCGGCTTTTCGCAATGAACGTGCTTTCCCGCTTTTGCCGCCGCGATCGACATGTCCTTGTGCAGGATGTTGGGCGTTGTCACCGAAATGATGTCGATCTTCGGGTCGTCGAGAAGCTTGCGCCAATCGTCATGCCACTGCGCAAAACCGAATTGCCGCGAAAAAGCTTCCGCCGCCGGACCGTTCACATCGGCGACGGCCTCTAGCCTGACGCGCGGCAGTTCCGGGAACGTGACAGGTGCGGCATGATAGGCAAAGGCATGCGCCTTTCCCATGAAACCCGTGCCGATGATGCCGACGCCAAGTGTTTTCATCTCTTAAGCCTCGACCGTGTAGCCAGCAGCGGTCATCACGCGCATCAGTTCCTTGTGGCCGATCTGCGCCATCTTCAAAGGCGGAGATTTTTTCGGGTCCTGCTCGGCCTCGACCACGAACCATCCTTCATAGCCATAGCCTGCAAGCTTCTTCACGATGGCCTCGAAATCGAGCGAACCATCTCCCGGCACGGTGAAGGCGCCCTTTACCACGGCATCGAGGAAGCTTTCCTTGAGGCGGTCGAGATTGTCGATCACATCCATACGCACGTCCTTGGTATGGACGTGCCTGATGCGCGCATGATGCTTGTCGATGCAGCGGAGAACATCGCCGCCCGCGAAGGCCATGTGGCCAGCATCGAACAGCAGTGAAATGCCGGAGTGGTTCATGAAGCTGTCAAGCTCGGTCTCGGTTTCGACCACTGCCGCCATGTGGTGGTGATAAACGAGCGGCATGCCCTGGGCTTCCACCCACTCGGCAAATTCAGTCATCCGGCGGCCATAGGCTTTCATCTCGTCGCCGGTGAGCTTCGGCTTCGTCGCAAGCGGCTTCGAGCGGTCGCCCTGGATCGAGCGGCCGACCTCGCCATAAACGATGCAGGGTGCGCTCACTGCCTTGAACAGGTCGATCATCGGCTGGATGCGCTGCTGGTTCGCCTCGATCGATTCATTGACGATCGTGCCGGAGAACCAGCCGCCGCATAGCGTGACATCGGCCTCGTTCAGTGCCGGCAACATCTCGACTGCGGACTCCGGAAAGCGCCTTCCCTTTTCCATGCCGGTGAAGCCTGCCGAGCGAGATTGGCGGAGGCACTCTTCAAGTGAAACGTCGTCGCTGAGGTCGGGAAGATCGTCGTTCCACCACGCGATGGGCGACATTCCCAGTTTGGCTTTCATATCATCAGACTCCGATGCGTTGTTTTTTGCGGATCGTATCATGATGCTCGCGCGCCTTCTGCACTTCAGGCCGCGTGGAGACTTCCGGCACGCCCACATCCCAGTCAGCATCGCCCGGCACCCAGGCGAATGCGTCGGTTACGATGGTGATCACCGTGGTGCGGTCCGTCGTCTTGGCCCAGGCAAGTGCGGCCTCGAGGTCGGCAAGGCTCTCGCAGTGGCGCGCCGCGGCACCCATCGATTCCGCATGCTTTGCGAAATCCACCGCAAAAGGCTTCTTCACGCGGCTGTCCTTTATGAGGTTGTTGAAAGAAGGCGTGCCCTTGAAATTCTGCAGCCGGTTGATGACGGCATAACCGCCATTGTCACACACGATGACGATCATCTTGTGGCCGGTCAGCACCGTCGAGTAGATGTCGGAGTTCATCATGAGATAGGCGCCGTCGCCCAACATGACGATGGTTTCGCCATCGCCCTTCTTGGCCATGGCATGGCCCCAGCCGCCGGCGATCTCATAGCCCATGACCGAGAAGCCGAATTCGAGATCATAGGTGTTCGGATTCTTGATCCGCCAGCCCTTGGCGGTCTCTCCGGGAAGTCCGCCTGAGGCCGTCACCATCGTATCGTTGGGCGCTGCCCACTTGTTCACTACGCCGACGACATGCGCATAAGTCGGCACCGGGTCGTTCGTCGGCTTCTGGTGCTTGTCAAGAAGTTCGTTCCAGACTTTGAAAGCGGTTTTGCCCTTGTTGGTCCATGCGGCGTCAGCCTTCCATGTGCCAAGGGCCGCTCCCAGCTCCGTCACCGTCTCAAGTGCATCGCCCGTGACGGCCAGTGCACGATGCTTCGTGGCATCATAGCGCGCGGCGTTGATCGACACGAATTTCGCGTCATGGCTGAACACCGTCCATGAACCCGTCGTAAAATCCTGAAGCCTTGTGCCAATGGCGATGATGACGTCTGCTGCACCCGCCATCTCATTGGCGGAAGACGAACCAATGACGCCGATCGGCCCAACATGTGCGGGATGATCATGGGTGACGGCACCCTTGCCGGCAATCGTCTCGGCCATCGGCACGCCGTGCTTCAGCGCGAAATCGGCAACGGCCTTTTCGGCACCCGAATATCGCACACCTCCACCGGAAATGATGAGAGGGCGTCTCGCAGCCTTGATAAGCTCCATAGCTTGCGCCACGCGGTCACGGTCAGGACGCGGCCGCGGGATCGTGTGGACGGTCGGCATGAAGAAGGCTTCCGGATAGTCGAAGGCCAGTTCCTGCGTGTCCTGGCACAGCGCGACGAAGGCCGGTCCGCAGTCGCCCGGATCGAGCATGGTGGCAACCGCCTGCGGGAGGGACGAGATGATCTGCTCGGGATGTGTGATGCGATCCCAGTAACGCGTCACCGATTTGAAGGCGTCGTTCACCGAAATCGTCGGATTGCCGAAATGCTCAACCTGCTGCAGCACCGGGTCGGGGCGGCGGTTGGCGAAGATATCGCCCGCGAGGAACAGAACCGGCAAACGGTTGGCATGCGCGCATCCTGCCGCAGTCACCATGTTAAGCGCGCCCGGCCCGATCGAGGACAGCGAAATCATGACCTGCCGCCGCCGCATGGCCTTGGTATAGCCTATGGCCGCCAGCGCCATGGATTGCTCGTTCTGGCCGCGCCATGTGGGCAGCGTATCCTGCACGGCTTCCAGTGCTTCCGACAGGCAGGTGACGTTGCCGTGGCCAAAGATGCCGAAGAGGCCGGCGAACAGCGGCTCCTGCTTTCCATCGATGATGGTGAACTGGTTGCACAGGTAGCGCACAAGCGCCTGCGCCATCGTCAGGCGGACGGTCGGCATGCGGTATTCTCCCATTTCATTCACTTCGATTTTCAGAAACTTTTATTGCAAAGGATGTTCATAGACAAGTTCTATTGCTCAACCGGTTTTCGTTTCGGGTTCACCTTCTGCGGCCTTGGCAGCCGTAACTTCTGGTCCCTGGCGATCTCGGTGACGCTGGGAATTCGCGGCGCCGCCTCGCGGTTGGGTTGCAGCAACCCCGCTGTTGCCGTCGCCAGGCACTGGACAAGGCACATGGGAGCAGCCAGCGAGCGCGAGAAGGTATACTCATCCTCCGGCACCGTGAACAGCACCCGCGCATCCTTCGCCAGCGGCGACAACTGGCTGTCGGTGATGGCGATGACCGGTGTCTGGTTCTGCACGGCTAGCTCGGTGATTGCCACGACCTCCTTTGCGTAATGCCTGAAGGCAATCGCAACCAGCACGTCTTTTTCGCCCATGGTCTGTGCCATTTCCTGAGCGAGGCCGCCCGCCGGATCCAGCAGGATGACCTTGCGATGGAGCATGGTGAGGAGATAGCGGAGCAGCCCCGCTAGCGGCTCTGAGCGAAGCTGGCCTGCGATATAGATCGTCTGCGCCGCCGTCAGCAGTCTTGCGGCACCCGCCAGGGAATCCTCCGCCACCGTTTCGAGCAGGCCCTGCAAGGCCGCGATATCGCGCACCACGAGGTCTTTGAGGAAACCCTTGTTGCCATCACTGACATTGCGGGAAAGCTCGCTTTCGAGGGCGCTGATGCGCTCGCGGAATCCGGGCGCCGCCGTCGCCAGCCGCGTCTGGAACACGCCCTGCAGCTGCTTGAAGCCGGAATAGCCGATGTTCTGGGCAAAGCGCACAAGGCTCGAAGGATGAACGTCGCATTTGATGGCAATCGCATTGATCGATTCGAGCGCAATCACGTTGGGATTCTGGGTGAAGAACCGCGCAATCTGCTGATAGCCGGGCGATAACTTCGGGTATTCCCGCGTGATCAGATTGACGATGCCTTCGTAATTCTGCGGAACGGTGCTCGAAGGCGGATCTTGCAATTTTGCCATGCTGAACCTGAAGATGACGTTTTGGCGCCTGAGCCGGAGCCTTGCGGCGACAAGACCGATACAAAGTTTCCGGCCCTGCCAACAGCCCTGGAGACCCTGAGCTTGACATGAAATTTTCATTGCCGCAAATTCAGTTCAACAACTGAATTTGCATAAGCGCCGGAGCCTCAAGCGATGTACGATCAATTTGGCCTGTTCATCGATGGCCGCTGGAGGGCCAAAGGCGGCGCTGGCACAATCGAGGTGAGCGATCCAGCAACTGGCGAAACGATCGGTTCCACACCGGCGGCATCAGTATCGGATGTCGAAGAGGCCATTGCTTCTGCAGAAAAGGGCCTGAAGGCCTGGCGGAGTACACAAGCCTGGGCGCGCGCCGACATGCTTCATGCGGTGGCAAGCAACATGCAGGCCCGCGCGGAAGAAGCCGCCCGCCGCATAACGCTGGAAACCGGGAAACCCATCGCACAATCCCGCCGCGAATGGGGGCTCTCGGTGGACCAGTTCCGCTGGTATGCGGAAGAGGCCCGCCGCATCTATGGCCGCATTATTGAAAGCCGCGTCTCCGGTGGCCGCGCGGAAGTAAGCCACGAGCCAGTAGGCGTTGCCGCCGCCTTTACCGCATGGAATTTCCCGGCCTTCCTGATCGCCCGCAAAGTGGCTCCCGCCCTGGCGGCGGGCTGTTCCATCATCGTGCGCCCATCCCGCGAAGTGCCGGGCACCGCCATGATCCTCATTGATTGCGTGAGGCAAGCCGGTGTTCCGGCAGGTGTGGTCAACCTCGTCATCGGGCCTACCAGCACCACCTATGATCCGATCATGGCATCAAGGAGCGTACGCAAGATCTCTCTCACCGGTTCGACCGCTATAGGCCAGCAGATGATCCGTGACAGCGCCGCCACGATGAAACGCGTCTCGATGGAGTTGGGCGGCAACGCGCCGGTCGTCGTGTTCGAGGATGCGAATATCGATTCCGTGCTCGATCTTTCGGTTCCGGTGAAATTCGCCAATGCGGGCCAGGTCTGCGTCACCGCCGACCGCTTCTATGTGCATGAGTCGCGGCAGAAGGAATTCGCCGCAGGGTTCAGCGCGCGCGCCAAGGCGTTGAAGCTCGGCCACGGACTGGAAGACTCCACGCAGATGGGCCCTCTCATCAACCAGCGCCGCGTCGATGCGATGGAGAAGATCATCGCCGATGCCAAGGCACGAGGCAGCAGGATCGAAACTGGCGGCGGCAGGCCCCAAGGCCAGAACAAGGGCTTTTTCTTCGAGCCGACAGTCATCACATCGCTGCCAGACGATGCGCTTGCGATGGCGGAAGAAAACTTCGGCCCCATCGCAGCGATCACCGGCTTCACAACGCCTGAGGAAGCCTACAGCCGCGCCAACTCAAGCGAGCATGGCCTTGCAGCGTATGTCTTCACCCGCGATCCGGCCCGCATGCGCGAGGCGGCAGCGACGCTGGAAGCTGGAATGGTAGGCGTAAATTCCTATGCGCTCGCAGCAGCGGAAACACCATTCGGCGGCATCAAGGCCAGTGGCATGGGCCGCGAGGGCGGCTCCGAAGGCATGCTCGACTACATGAACGTCAAGCTCACCCAGGTCGTGGTCTGAGGAGGATGAACACATGACTCCCAACGGCGTTCGCCGTCTCTGGGCCGAGAACAAGCCGGTGCTCAACGCCTGGCTGTCGATCGGCAATGCCTTCACCGCCGAGATCATAGCCGCACAGGGCTATGACGCCGTGACCGTCGACCAGCAGCACGGCTTCCTTGGTTATGAGGCGATGGCGAACATGCTGCAGGCGATTAAGGGCTCGGGCGTCACACCCATGGTGCGCGTGCCGTGGCTTTCGGCTGGCGACATCATGAAGGCGCTGGATGCAGGTGCCATGGGCATCATCTGCCCGATGATCAATTCCCGCGCCGAGGCCGAGCAACTGGTTTCCTACATGCGTTATCCGCCGCAGGGGCAACGGAGCTTTGGCCCTACTCGCGCCGTCTTTGCGCACGGCTCCGACTACGGCCAGCACGCCGATGCGGAAGTGCTCTGCTTTGCCATGATCGAGACGGCGGACGGAATGAAGAACTTGCGTGAAATCGTGGCGACGCCGGGCCTTGATGGCGTCTATATCGGCCCGGCCGACCTAACGCTTGGCCTCACGGGCCGCCAGTATCCCACAGGCTTCGACCGCGAGGAGCCTGAGATGCTGGACGCGATCGAGACCATCCTGAAGACGGCGCACGCCGCAGGCATCCGCGCCTGCCTTCACTGCGGTCAGGCCGCCTATGCGGCGAAAGCCATCGGCTGGGGCTTCGACCTGGTGACGCTGCTGAATGACGTGCGCCTGCTTGCCGCCGCAGCACAGGCCAATGTTGCCACCACGCGGAAACTGTTGGGCGAGCAGCAACGACAAGACATTCCGGCGCCAAACAGCAGCTACTAAAATGACCCACATTCTCGTTGCAGGCCGCCTGCATCAGGCCGGTGTCGATCTCCTCAAGTCTGCAAGCGGCATCACCTTCAAGCTGATCGACGAGATCTCGCTCGACTCCTTTGCGCCCCATGTGGGCGAGGCCGATGCCATCCTGCTCCGCACCCAGCCGCTCACCGCAGAGCTTGTGGCCAAGGCACCCAGGCTGAAAATCGTCTCACGCCATGGCGTCGGCTACGATGCAGTCGACGTGAAGGCGCTCAGCACCCGCAACATCCCGCTTGCAATCGTGGGTGATGTCAATTCCCGTGCGGTTGCCGAACATACGCTGATGCTGATGCTCTCCGCCGCGCGCCGTACCGTTGCGCATGATCATGCGGCCCGCTCGGACAATTGGAACATCCGTAATACCTTCGAGACCGCCGAGCTCGACGGCAGGCACCTTCTGCTTTTGGGGCTGGGCCGCATCGGCCGCCGCGTGGCGCAGCTGGCCCAGGCCTTCGGCATGAGCATCAGCGCCTATGATCCCTTCGTGACGGAAGATACGATGGAGAAACTCGGCATTGCGCATGCAGCCAGCATTCATCAGGCGCTTCCCTGTGCCGACTGTGTTTCGCTGCACGTTCCCTTGTCGCCGCACGGCCCGCTGATCGGTGCCGCAGAACTCGCGCTGATGAAGCCGTCCGCGATCATCATCAACGCGGCGCGCGGCGGATTGATCGACGAAATGGCACTCGACCAGACGCTCCGCGAAGGACGCCTTGCCGCTGCGGCGCTGGATGTGCTCGCCGAAGAACCTCCCTCGCCCGATCACCCCCTGCTCTCGAACCCACGCATCACCATCAGCCCGCATTCCGCCGGCCTGACGGCGGAATGCGCTGCACGGATGGCGATCTCCTCGGTTCAGAACATCCTCGATTTCTTTGCAGGCAAACTCCCGCCATCGCTCATCGTCAACGCGGCGGAGATCGGCATCAAGTCTTGAGCAGTCCGGAAGCCTCGGTTGCACAGATTGAAGAAGCGCCTGTTGCCCGATCACCCGTCACAGCGTAAGTGCTGCCTGCCGCCGGGCCAAGGCGGTAAAGCTTCAGGAATATAGAGTTCTCTATGTCGAACGTTGGAATGGTCATCGTGGGTGCCGGCATGGCCGGTTCCCGCGCCGTGGTAAGCCTGAGGGCCAATGGCTGGAAAGGCACCATCACACTCGTCGGCGAGGAGACGCTGCTGCCCTATGACAGGCCGCCACTTTCAAAAGCGATGCTGACCGAAGAGAGCGAACCCTCACCCGTTTATCTTCTCGATGAGGGCATGTTCGCCTCCCTCGAAGCCAAGGTCATTCGTGGCAATCGCGCGGTGGCGCTCGACCGTGCTGCAAAGACCCTAATTCTCGAAAACGGCCACCTTCTTTCATATGAGAAGCTACTGATCGCCACCGGCGCCAAGCCGCGCCGCCTCACCATTCCCGGCGGTGAGATGGCCTATACACTCCGCGACTATGGCGACGCGGATCATCTGCGCAGCAGGCTTCGCGCCAGCAAGACCGCGGCGATCATCGGCGGCGGCTTCATCGGCCTTGAAGTGGCGGCAAGCGCCCGGAAGCTTGGCTGCGCGGTGACGCTGGTCGAGGCCCAGCCCCGTATCCTGATGCGCGGCGTTCCGGAAGAGATCGCCCGCGTCGTTCATGCCCGCCATGTGGAAGCAGGCGTCACCATGCAAGTGGGAACGGGTTTGGCCGCCATCGAGACCGACGGCGTGCTGCTGGCGGACGGACACAAGGTGAAGGCCGATATCGTCATCGCCGGCATCGGTGCCGCGCCGGACGTTGCACTCGCCCAGCAGGCGGGCCTTGCGCTGGACAACGGTGTCGCGTGTGATGCAATGCTGCGGACCAGCGATCCCGACATCTATGCCTCGGGCGATTGCTGCTCTTTTCCGCACGGCCTTTTCGGCAACAAGCGCATCAGGCTGGAAGCCTGGCGCAACGCCACCGACCAAGCCAATGCCGCGACAGAAAACATGCTGGGCGGTTCGAAGCCTTACATTGCCGTGCCGTGGTTTTGGTCGGACCAATATGACCTTTCGCTGCAGATCGCGGGGATGCCATCAGACGGTATTGAAACCGTGCGCCGCCAGATCTCGGAACATGCTTTCATCATCTTCCACTGTGAGGCAAATGGCCGTCTCGTTGGTGCCTCAGCGATCGGTCCCGGCAATTCCATCGCGCGCGACGTGAAGCTCGCTGAAATGCTGATCGCCAGGGGCATCAGTCCGGCAGCGGAAGCCCTCGCCGATCCCGCCGTGGCCCTGAAGGCGCTGCTGAAGGGTTAAGCCGCCGGCATAGGCATTGTCGATTGCCGCACCACGAGGTCGACTGGCCATATTTCGGCTGGGAGCGGGTCATTGGGTTGATGCAGCATCGCCACGCAGAGCTCGACGAGCCTCCGCCCCGCGTCGCCAATCGGCGACTGTGTCGCGGTCAGCGGGGGATCGAATGTCTCCGCACCCATGTCGTAAATGCGATCATCGTGGGCAATCAGCGCGATGTCTTTCCCGATCCGCAACCCTGAGCCCGTGCAGGCGCGCTTCACGCCCGCTGCCTGCCCGATGCTCGAACATACGAAACCTGTGGGCCGCTGGGCAACCGGCAATGTTAGAAGCCGCTGCGCTTGCATAAAGCCCGATTGTTCTACCATCGGCGCGGCGCAGACGAAGTGATGCGCAATAGTGATGCCGCGCTTTTCCAGGGCGCGGCGGAAACCACGCTCGCGGTCGGCGGCAAAGTTGAAATGCGTCTCGCCGTTGAGCAGCGAAATGCGGCGATGGCCGAGATCAGCCAGAAGCTTCGCGGCCGAAAAGAACGCTCCTTCGTTATCGATGTCGAGAAAGCCATAAGGCTCGGCACTCTGCGTACGGCCATGGATGATGAAGGGCATGCCGAGCTGGCGCAATAGCGTGGGCCGCAGGTCCGAAATCAGTGGGTTCGAGATGATCATGGCATCGACGCGTGCACTTCGCACCGCGCGGCGATAGACGGCTTCCTCCGATTGCGAGCCATGGGCCGTGGCCAGCGTGATATCATAGCTGAGTTCGGACGCCTTGCTCACGCAGCCGCCGAGGAATTCGGTGAACAACAGGTCCCCGAGCATGTTGCGCTCGCCCGGAAACACCAGCCCCAGTGTACCGGATTGTCCGGTTGCCAGACGCCGCGCCGCAGCACTCGGACGATAGCCGTGAAGTTCGGCTGCAGAACACACCCTTGCACGGGTTTCCTCGGACACTTCAGGAAAGCCGTTCAGCGCGCGGCTGACGGTGGTTTGGGACAGGCCAAGCTGCCTTGAAAGTTCTTTGAGATTCATGATCCGACGGTCGCATATTCTCAAAGCGCTTTCAAATCGAATGTCGCAGTAACGCGAAAGTCCGCTGCGGTAGCATGCTGCATCGCAACAAAATCATGTGCTGCGTTAAGAATATTCCAGCTTTATCCCTGACAAAATGGAGAATCCATCATAAGCAACAATTGCTCAAAGCGCTTATGAAGTCAAAAAACGAAGCGGGTAAACCTCCGGCGGCGCTTTGATCGGCGTTGCAGTCATCAATGGGAGGAACACCATGAAATTCCGTCTGGCACTCGGTGCCGCGGTTCTCGCTCTTGCACTCTACACTCCGGCCCTTTACCGATCTCGTCTTCAAGCCGGGCGAGGATGCCCGCTTCAACTGGGCAAGCTACGAGGAATTGAAGAATGTCGATCTCAAGGGCGAAACCCTCATCATCTTCGGTCCCTGGCGCCTTCAAACCCGGCGACATAGATCACGTGACACCTTCGGCGTCACTCGTCCACCGCTTCTGCGAGGATGGTAAGCGCCTGACCTGACAGCCGCTTTCTTTCGGGGCGCGACTTGCGCTAAGAGGGCCTCCTTCTCAAGGGGTCCTTCATGAATTTCGCATCCGACAATGTCTACGGCGTCCACCCGAAGATTCTGGCCGCAATTGGCGACGCCAATGCGGCAACCGCGCCCTCATATGGGAGCGACGATCTGACGAAGAAGTCGGAAGAGAAACTCAGCAAAATATTCGGCTGCGACCTCCGCGCCTTTCTGGTGACCACAGGCACCGCCGCCAACGGCCTGTCGCTCTCGGCCATCACGCCCGGCTATGGTGCCATCATCTGCCATGCCGAAGCGCATATTTCGGTCGACGAATGCAATTCTCCGGAACACTTCACCGGCGGTGCGAAAATTCTGGGCCTTCACGGACCAGGCGGCAAGATCACTCCGGCGCAGGTCAAGAAGACGCTGAAAGGCTTCATTCGCGGCGAGCATGACCCAAAGCCTCGTGGCGTGTCCCTCACCAACGCCACCGAACTCGGCACCATCTATTCGCCAGCCGAGGTGAAGGCCTTCTCGGACTTCATTCGCCCCAAGGGCATGAAGCTCCATATGGACGGTGCGCGCTTTGCCAATGCCGTGGCGGGATTGGGTTTAACGCCCGCCGAACTCACCTGGAAGTCGGGTGTGGATGTTTTATCCTTCGGCGCCACCAAGAACGGCGCCATGTTCCTAGAGGCCGTCGTCTTCTTCGACCTCGCACTGGCGGAGGATTTTGCCTATCGCCGCATGCGCTCGGGCCAGCTCGTTTCGAAGAGCCGCTATCTCGGTGCGCAGATGCTGGCTTATCTCGAGAACGATCTGTGGATGGACAATGCCCGCCGCGCCAATGCTCTGGCGCAAAAGCTGGCGAAGGGCCTACTGCAGATTAACACCATTCGTATTCCGAACCCGGTACAGGCGAACGAGGTCTTCGCCATTATCCCGAGAAGCCTCAACGATCGGCTCCTCGCATCGGGTGCCAGGTTCTACGACTGGATGCCCGACAGCCTTGGTGATGGCATTGCGGATGATGAAATCTTCGTACGCTTCGTACTCTCCTTCGCCACACCGGAAGACGACGTCGACAGCTTCCTCAAGCTGGCCGCCAAGGGCTGAGCGGTCATGTCTTCGCCCCACGCGAGCGGGGAGAAGACAAAACCAAAAAGGGCGCCCCACCCGGGACGCCCCTCATTCATTCAACGCAGGAGTAGCTTAGGCTGCCTTCTTGGCCTCAAGAACCTTGGTGCCGCCAACCACGCCATGCACCGGAATGCTGCGCGGCTTCAGGGATTCAGGCACTTCGCGCTTCAGTGAGATGTGAAGCAGGCCGTTCTCCATATCGGCGCCTTGGACCTGGACATAATCGGCCACCTGGAAGCGACGCTCGAAGGCGCGGGCGGCGATGCCCTGGTGCAGGAACTCGGTCTTGGTATCGGACGGATGGTCGGCCTTCTTGCCGGATACAGTAAGGGCATTTCCCTTGACTTCGATGTTGATGTCCGACGGGCCGAAACCCGCAACCGCCATGGTGATGCGGTATGCGTCTTCCGAGAGGCGCTCGATGTTGTAGGGCGGATAGGTCGGAGTCTCGAACGAGGATGCTTCATCAAGCATCCGGGCAAGGCGGTCAAAGCCGACGGTCGAACGATAGAGGGGGGTAAGATCGAACATGGTCACATTCTCCTTGAGCAATGTCACAAATTAAGCCTGCCGGATGGCCAGGCTGCTGGCAGTTTTGCGAACCCGCGATTGCGGCACCCGCGATACAACAGATAGGAAAAGCCTTTCCCGTTTCAAGGCCCCGAAATTCGCCCACGTGAACGGAAAATGAACGCGGACTTCGGACTACATTCAAGGAGCGGCTGCTAGTTTCTGTTTCAACGATGACCACTGGGGTCGTCGAAACGCAGAAACCAAGGAGAACTTACATGATTGCCAAGTCCCTGATCGCCGCAGCCGCCATCGCCACCACGATGACCCTCACCCTTCCCGCTTCGCAGGCGCAGGCCGGAGTCGACATCAACATCGGCATCGGCGTTGGCGGTATCCCCGGCTACTACAATCCCGGCTACCCCGTCTACAACCCCGGCTATCCGAAGTACAAGTACAGCATCAGCTGCGGCAAGGGCCGCAACATCGTGGACAACCACGGCTTCAACTTCGTGAAGGCTGTCGACTGCAAGCTGCCGGGTTACAAGTACACCGGCTGGAAGAACGGCAAGAAGTATGTGGTCAGCGTTAACCGCTGGGGCAACATCGTCAATGTGCACAAGATCTAATTTTCCAGCCAGACAACTGACAGACGGGGCGCTCCAAAGCGCCCCGTTGCTGCCTCCGCCTCATAATCGCCGCGAAGCTGAACGACAGATAAACAGGACAGTCGAGTTCTGTTCAGGCCATGTGACTTATGTTGCTGTCATCGGCCGAGCGCCGTTCTCGAGAGGAGGCCATCATGGCATTTAAAACCATCGTTGCGGCAGGACTTGCCGCTGTTACCCTTGCCTTCATGCCTATGTCGCAGGCAGAAGCAAAAACCAAGATCGTGATCGGCATTGGCACGCCCGGATTTGGCTATGGCAACAGCTATTGCTACAATCATCCGCGCCGTTGCGGCGGATATCATCCGCGCCCGCATTACTACTACACGCCGCAATATCCCCGCGTTCATTACTACGACGACTATGCCCCGGTTCGCCGCAAGCTGAGCTGCGGCGCCGCGCGGAACGTTGTTGACGATTTCGGGTTTAACAAGGTAGCCGCTTCCGAATGCAAGGGCGCGGTTTATACCTTCCGCGCCAGCAAGAAGGGCCATCGCTACGTGGTGAAGGTGAATGCCCACACCGGACGTATCGTCGGCACCGGCCGCATTTAAGGCACCAAGGAAATCGGGTACAGGATGGCGCCCATCCTGTACCTTCGCTATAGAGGAAAAAAGACCATGTTCGCACCCGGCTTGACAGTCTCTCTGGCAACTCTTCTGGCCTTCGCCATCCTGGTGCCGTCAGCGGAAGCCAATCACCGCAAGAAGCATCGCCGCGTGATGGTCTATGACAACTATTATGCAGGCCCGGATGTGGTACGCAGTGTTCCTGGGCTTCGCCTGTTCTTTGGTGACTACGCCCTGACCGAAGAGGAATTCGACGCGCTTTACGGCACCAAGCAAGGCCGCGAGTTCGACGAAGGCTATTACGATCCTGAACCAGCACCGGCAAAGCCGAAGAAGAAGCCAGCCAAACCCGCAGCGGCGGCGTCGAAGAAGCCTGCATCGACGGCAAAAGATGTCGACACGGCATCGATTGATACAGGAAAGAAGCCAGTCGCAAAATCAACATCACCGGAAAACCAGCCGGCAGCGTCCAAGGCGCCTGCAACTGCGGCAGCAGGCATGACCTGCGACAAGGCCGGCTCCATCGTCAGCGGGTACGGCTTCTCAGGCGTAAAGGCACAGGCCTGCCAGGGCAAGGTCTACGCTTTCAACGCCACGCGTGACGGCAAGAACTTTGCCATCAAGGTAGACTCCGCGAGTGGTGAACTGACCGAGGTCAAGAAACTTCAATAGCAGCCTGCGCCCGCGTGCCGGGAACCTGGAGGCAGCACTATGATTGTTCCCGCCGAAGGAGGCGGGATGAAGCTTTATCCCACACCTGAGAACCCCTCTCCGCCAAGCGCGGAATGCCAGCACGTCATCACGCGCGACAAGATCAGGCTGCGTGCCATGAAAGCCGTTCCGCTTGATGTGCGCGGCACCGTCGTCATCATCGGTGGGCGCGGCGATTTTCTGGAACGCTATTTCGAAACCATGGAGGATCTCATGGCCCGCGGCTTCGCGGTGGCCTCCGTCGATCTTCGCGGCCAGGGCGGGTCACAGCGGCTCTCTGATGAAATCTATCGCGGCCCGGTGCGAAGCTTTGCCGATTTCGATGAAGACGTCCGCGCCTTCATGGAGGACGTGGTTCTTCCTCACTGTCCAGCACCCTATTTTGCTCTGGGTCACTCCACCGGCGGGCACGTGCTGCTGCGGGTGCTCCGCGACAAGAAGTGGTTTAAAAAAGCCGTGCTGGTGGCGCCCCTTGTCGATGTCCTCTACGGCGTATGGCCGCGGGCTCTGGCGGCGGCGCTCGTCAGCACCGTAGTGGCTTGCGGACTTGGTGGCATGTTCCTTCCGGGCGCGATGAAGCATCCCATGGGCCGCGAACATTTCACCGGTAATCCCCTGACTTCGGATGAATGGCGCTGGAACCGCGACAGCGGGACGCTGGAGGCAGCCCCGAATCTGGGTCTGGGCGGGGCCACTTTCTCATGGCTCCATGCCGCGCGCCGCTCCATGGCCTCGGTCGCGCGCATGAAGAAGTCACCGGTGCCGATTCTCATCATTTCTTCCGGCATGGACCACGTGGTGAGCAACGATGCCATATGGAGACTGGCGCGCAGGGTGCCGGGCATCTCCCTCGTCAGCATTCCAGGGGCGCAGCACGAGATTCTCACTGAAAATGACGCGGTGCGCCGCCAGTTTCTGGCCGCCTTCGACAGCTTCGTGACCAGTAGCGCCTGAAGCTAGCTGCCGATCTGCTCGTATGCGAGATTGATCCGCACCTGCATCGTCCGGGCATACTCATGGACTTCGTCCGGCAGGTCGAGGCCTGACAGTCTGTCGGGATGATAGGTGCGCGTCATCTTGTGATAGGCCTGCTTGATTTCGTCGGCCGTTGCCCCCTTTTCGAGTTTCAGCACGGCATAGGGGTCGAAGGTCGCACGGTCGGAGGCACGGCGGTAGAAATTGAGCTGACTGACCTTTGGCACGTCGACGAGCCGCGCCGTCTTCACGTCCCGCTTGGAGATGAACATCTGGTCGCCATCCATGGTGACCACGTCGAGAAACTGGTCGGCATTGTTGAGCGCGTCGGCGATCTTATTGGTCATCGGCAGGCGCACCGACACATTGTTGACCGCCCCATCCGACAGGGTCAGCGCGACAAGCGCCCTGTTAACGTTTCCGGATTTAGAGGAAGAATCGAACATGGCGTGCATCCCGATGAAATGCCGCTTTTTAGGGTGGTAACGACAAACAACCGTTAAATTGCGTTTGCAGACTGCACGTGCTAATCGCGCCTCAACTCCCACAGTTAAGAAAGTCTGTGCGCCTCATGAATTTGCGCAATATTGCCATCATTGCCCACGTCGACCACGGCAAGACCACGCTGATCGACCGCCTTCTCTCGCAATCGGGCTCCTTCCGTGAAAACCAGAAAGTGGCCGAACGCGCCATGGATTCGAACGATCTCGAGCGTGAGCGCGGCATTACCATTCTTGCCAAGGTGACCTCTCTCAACTGGAAAGAAACCCGCATCAACATCGTCGACACCCCCGGCCATGCCGATTTCGGCGGCGAGGTGGAGCGAATCCTCAACATGGTGGACGGCGCCGTTCTTCTGGTCGATGCCGCCGAAGGCCCCATGCCGCAGACCAAGTTCGTGTTGCAAAAAGCCCTGAAAATCGGTTTGAAGCCCATCGTCTGCATCAACAAGATCGACCGTCCGGACGAGCGCCACAACGAGGTCGTGAACGAGGTGTTCGACCTGTTCGCCAACCTCGACGCCAACGAGGAACAGCTCGATTTCCCGATCATCTACGGCTCAGCCAAACAGGGCTGGATGGCGGACTCACCCACCGGTTCCCAGGAAAACATGGCCCCGCTGTTCGACCTGATCGTCAGGCATTTCAATCCACCGGTAGTCGAGGAGGGCCCCTTCCGCATGCTGGTGACGACGATCGAGGCCAATCCATTCCTCGGCCGCGTGCTGACCGGCCGTATCCGTTCAGGCTCGATCAAGGCCAACCAGGCAGTGAAGGCCCTGTCGCGTGACGGCAAGATCGCCGAGCAGGGCCGTGTGTCCAAGGTGTTGTCTTTCCGTGGCCTTGAGCGCATTCCGGTGGACGAGGCGGAAGCGGGTGATATCATCGCCATCTCGGGCCTTACCACGGCCACTGTTGCTGACACGATCTGCGACCCTGCCGTGACCGAGTCGATCCATGCCCAGCCGATCGATCCGCCGACGCTGACCATGACCTTCCGCATCAACGACGGCCCGCTGGCCGGCAAGGAAGGCGACAAGGTCCAGTCCCGCGTCATCCGCGATCGCCTGCTGCGCGAGGCAGAAGGCAACGTGGCCCTGAAGGTCACGGCATCGGTGAATGAAACCGATGCCTTCGAAGTGGCAGGCCGTGGCGAATTGCAATTGGGCATCTTGATCGAAACCATGCGCCGCGAAGGCTTCGAGCTCACCGTCGGCCGTCCGCGCGTCGTCTTCCGCACCGATGAGGAAACCGGCGAAAGACTGGAGCCCGTCGAGGAAGTGATCGTCGATGTCGACGAGGAATATACCGGCGTCGTCGTCCAGAAACTCTCCGAGCGCCGCGCCGAAATGCGCGACATGCGCCCCTCCGGCGTTGGCCGCCAGCGCATCGTTTTCCATGCGCCCACCCGTGGCCTCATCGGCTATCAGTCGGAACTGCTATCGGACACGCGCGGCACGGCGATCATGAACCGGCTGTTCCATTCCTATGCGCCCTATTTCGGCGAAATTCCGGGCCGCCATACGGGAGCCCTTCTCTCGAATAGCGACGGCGATGCGGTTGCCTATGCGATCTTCAACCTGCAGGACCGCGGGCCGATGTTCATCGAGCACGGCACCAGGGTCTATGCCGGCATGATCATCGGCGAACACACACGCGGCAATGACCTTGAACTGAACGTTATCAAGGGCAAGAAGCTGACCAACGTCCGCGCGTCGGGCAAGGACGAGGCCGTGGTGCTGACGCCTCCGATCAAGATGTCGCTCGAAAAGGCGCTGGCCTATGTGGGCGAGGATGAGCTCGTCGAAGTGACACCGAAATCGATCCGCTTGCGCAAGGCGATCCTCGATCCGAACGAGAGAAAGCGCGTAAGCCGCCAGAAGGAAGCCGAAAGCGCGGCTTGATCCTTCGTCAACCTGAAGCAGCCGGTTCTGGCTACAATGCGCCTGAAGACACCAATGACCGGTCTGCAAAATTCCGGGTTTGCAGGCCAGTAATTTCTTTAACAACACGGCAGGCTGGTATCGCCGCGAAATGTTAAAGCCATCTGATCGAAGCTCATTCGCTTGCCAGTTCCCCGCAGGCCATCATGGTGATGCCCGGTTCTCCGGCCTTCGAATCGACCGTCGGCACACCCGTCTCGCAATTGAAATCCTCCGCCAGATCGTCTGCCGCCCGGCGGGCCTGGGCATTGGCATCGGGATAGGACCCGGCCACGTAATGGACAGGACAGGCCTCGCCGCCTTTCAGCGCCGTGACGACGAGCCAGGTATTGGTATTGCCGTCATCATCCATCACCACGCGCCACCGCTCGATGGCGGCGATGGGCTTGCCGTCCTTCAGTCGCCACTCGATGGGGCTCAATGCCGTGCTGAAGCGGCTGAAGGTCTTCTTGAAGGAACAGGTCTCCGCGCCCTTGGGGCCGAAGCCCACATTATCCCGGTCATCCGAACTGGCGATCACCACGTCTAGGTCCTTCAGCCCCGGGCATTTCCAGGTTCCGGCATAGACAAATTCATCGCCCTTCTCGATCAGCGTGCAGGTCTTCTCGAGATCGAACTTGGAATAGGTGCTGGAATACCCGGTCGCCAGCGCAGCAGCGGGCCACAGACACAAGACGGATAGCCAGAAGGGCTTTCTCATGGCATTGAAGCTGCCATAAAGCACAATCTCAAGGAAGCCCCATGCGTATCGACGCCATTTCAATCGGCAAGAATCCCCCGAAGGAAGTCAACGTCATCGTGGAGGTGCCGGTGGGCGGCGAACCCATCAAATACGAGATGGACAAGGAAGCCGGAACGCTGGTGGTTGACCGCTTCCTCTACACCTCCATGCGCTACCCCGGAAACTACGGCTTTATCCCACACACGCTTTCGGGCGATGGCGATCCGGTCGACGTGCTGATCGCCAACCAGCGCGGCATCATTCCGGGCGCGGTCGTCGCCTGCCGCCCGGTGGGGGTACTCGTCATGCGGGACGAGGCAGGAGGCGACGAGAAGATCATCGCCGTGCCAACGCCGAAACTCACCCGCCGCTATGAGAACGTGCATGATTACACTGACTTGCCGGAAATCACCCGCCAGCAGATTGAGCATTTTTTCGAGCACTACAAGGATCTGGAACCCGGCAAATGGGTAAAGGTCATCGAGTGGGGCAACGCCGCCAAAGCCGAGGCGATGATCCTCGAAGGCATCGAACGGGCGAAGCAGGCGAAGAAATAAGGGGCAACGCCACCTCTCGACATTGTGATGGCTGTGAAGCCCCGAACGGCGCAACCAGGCCGAGAGCGCTGCGTTGGTGCTGTTGAAACCGAGGGCAAACACGGATGAAGAAGTTTTTTGCAGGCTTGGCAGCGATACTTCTGCTGCTGGCCGCCGGAGCAGTGGGCCTGTTCTATTTCGACATGGACAAGGCGACGCTCCCCGTAGCCGATGGCTATGGTGCCAACCCTGCGCTCCCTGCTCCCAATCCAGGCCTCATTCCCACGGTGAGGGTCGCGAAGGCAACGGGCTGGCCGCAAGGCATGAAGCCCGTAGCGGCGAATGGACTCGCCCTCAATGAGTTCGCTGGCGGCTTCGATCATCCACGCTGGCTGCATGTTCTGCCCAATGGCGACGTGCTGGTAGCCGAGAGCAACGCACCGCCAAAGCCTGAGACGGCAACAACCGGCATCAAGGGCGTGGTCATGTCGCTGGTGATGAGCTTTGCCGGAGCGGGACCGGAAAGCGCCAACCGCATCACCCTGCTGCGCGATGCAGATGGTGACGGAACGGCCGAGGTAAAGACGGTCTTTCTTGAAAATCTCGATTCGCCTTTCGGCATGACCTTCGCCAACGGCGTGCTCTATGTCGCCAATACTGACGCAATCGTCGCCTTCCCCTATCGCGATGGCGAAACCAAAATCACGGCGCCGGGCGAAAAGATTGCCGATCTTCCTGCAGGTCATATCAACCACCACTGGACCAAGGACGTGATAGCCAGCCGCGATGGCACCAAGCTCTATGCCACGGTGGGTTCGAACAGCAATGTGGCTGAGAATGGCATGGCCGCGGAAGAAAGCCGCGCCGCTGTTTTGGAGATCGACCTGGCCACGAAGAAAACCCGGCTCTTCGCATCCGGCCTTCGCAACCCGAACGGACTCTCCTGGGAGCCGGAAAGCGGCGCGCTTTGGGTCGCCGTCAATGAGCGTGATGAACTGGGCAGCGATCTGGTGCCGGACTACATGACCTCGGTTAAGGATGGCGGTTTTTATGGCTGGCCCTACAGCTATTTTGGCCAGCATGTGGATACGCGGGTAAAGCCACAAAACCCGGAGCTTGTGGCAAAGGCCATCGTGCCCGACTATGCGCTTGGAGCACACACAGGATCGCTCGGCCTCACCTTCAACTCCGGCAACGGCTTTGGCGCCGCGTATGGCAATGGCGTCTTCATCGGCCAGCACGGCTCGTGGAACCGCGATCCGCCCAGTGGCTACAAGGTAATCTTCGTGCCCTTTGCCAATGGCAAGCCATCGGGCCCGCCGCGCGACGTGATCACGGGTTTCCTGAGCGATGACGGCGAGGCAATGGGACGGCCCGTCGGTGTTGCAATCGCTGCCGATGGGTCGCTTCTTGTGGCGGATGATGTAGGCAACAAGGTGTGGCGCGTGAAACCATCCGTCGCGCAGGCCAGCACCCGCTAGGCTACATCGGAGGCTGTTTGATGCCCTTCGCGGCGCAGGCGGCTTTCACTGTGTTGTAGAGCAGGCAGGCGATCGTCATGGGGCCAACACCGCCCGGAACCGGGGTGATGGCGCCCGCGACCTTCTCGCAGCTTGCATAGTCGCAATCGCCCACAAGCTTGTTCTTGCCGTCGCGCTCGATACGGTTGATGCCGACGTCGATGACAGTGGCGCCGGGCTTCAGCCAGTCACCCTTGACCATCTCTGGCCGTCCCACGGCGGCAATGACGAGATCGGCGCGGCGGACGACACCCGGCAGGTCCCTGGTCTTTGAATGCGCAATGGTCACGGTGCAGTTCTCGGCCAGCAGCAATTGCGCCACGGGCTTGCCCACAATGTTCGAGCGCCCGATGACGACCGCTTCCAGCCCGTCAAGCGAGCCCAGCACGTCCTTCGCCAGCATCACGGAGCCAACCGGCGTACAGGGCACCAGAGAATCCTGTCCGGTTGAGAGCTTGCCAACATTCACGACATGGAAGCCATCGACGTCCTTCGCGGGTGAAATGGTGGTGAGCACCTTCATGGAATCGATATGCTTCGGCAGCGGCAATTGCACGAGGATGCCGTGGACGGCCGGATCGGCATTGAGCTTTTCGACAATCGCCAGAACATCGGCCTCGGGCGTTTCGGCGGGCAGCTTGTGCTCCCACGAATTCATGCCGACCTCGACCGTCTGCTTCGCCTTGTTGGCCACATAGACCTTGGAAGCGGGGTCTTCTCCAACCAGGACGACGGCGAGGCCTGGCGTCAGCCCATGATCTGTCTTGAGGCCGGAAACCGCCTTGGCGATGCGCGCCCGAAAGCCTTCTGCATAGGCTTTGCCATCGATAATTTTAGCCATGTTCAACTTTCTTACCTGCATTCAATTTCAGGGCGATCAATGCCTCAAGTCCTGCCGGATTTCCAGTCACCAATAGCGTCTTGTTGCGGTCTGTTTCGCCGGACACGAGGCTGAAGGCTGATTTCGGCATATGGGCCACCTTTGCGACCAATTCGATAACGGCCGTGTTAGCCTTGCTCTTGTCGGGCGGCGCCGTGACTTTCACAGCAAGCGACATCGCGCCGTCAGCAGACGTGTGAAGCTCCGTCACCTCGTCACGCGACGACTTCGGCGTCACCCGGACGGACAGCAACACTCCGCCCCGGCCCGGCCGGAGCGGCGAGGTCACGCGAGCCCGAGGTTCCGGAACAGCCAGACGACGACCATGCCGAGAAACTGCAGCGCGATCAGCAAGACGATGGGCGAGACGTCGATACCGCCCAGATCGGGAAGCCTCCGCCGGATAGGTCCGAGCAATGGTTCAGTGAGGCGCTTCAAAGCATTACCGATCTGGCGCACATAGGGGTTCGACGCATTGACGACGTTGAACGCCACAAGCCAGCTCAGAATAACTGACGCGAGGATGATCCAGAAATAGATGTCGATGATGGTAAGAATAAGCCAGAGGATCGGGTTCGACATCATGGAGGGACGGTCCTGTCATTGCGGGATAACCGACATGTAAGCAATGCAGGCGGCGCAAGCAAGCTTGACGCTTCAACGCCTCCTGACTAAAAGCCGGATCAGCCTTGTGGAAGGGGCGGTAGCTCAGATGGGAGAGCGCGGCGTTCGCAATGCCGAGGTCAGGGGTTCGATCCCCCTTCGCTCCACCAGGCAGTCTGTGTCAAACAGGCCATGTAAAGCACCCCGACAATCACTGGGCAGTAACGGGGACTTAGCCGTCGAATACGGATTCATCCCTGGGGTTCGCCCGGTCTTTGGAGACAAATGCTGGCGCATTACGCGGGCAGTCTCAGGCCTGCTGGAATTTTTTCCCTGTTGCCATATCGCGGCTTGCGGGAGACGGGTTTGCAATGTGACAGAGACTGGTTCGCAACTGCGGTTATACCTGTCCTGGGCGTCCCAAACATTACGACATTTTGCGACAAAGTCTGGCGGCAATGCCAGCGGAGTCAAAGGCCATAAGCCAACCAGCAGGCGTACTTCATACATGCAGTGTGTTGGGAGTGACCCCGCGCTTCAGCTCAGTCCAAGCTGGCGCCGCTGCTCGCTCCAATCTGCGGGCAGATCGGTGAGATCGGAGATGCCGAGTCCCCGCGGCAGCCGGTTGGTGATGGCAGCGTCCACGATGTCGGGTGCGAGGAACGCGAGGGACAGCAACGAGCGGACCGACTTCTCGGAACGGCTATTGTGTTCTGCGAGCGTGGCAATATCAGACACCGTGCCGCTGGCGAGTTGAGCAAACCAGGAACGTCCCTGGGCAATGCCAGTCACGATCTTGGCGCGTGTTTCCGCCTTCAGCGGTTGAGGCGATTGCTGTGCATCGGAGACGCCCAGGATCTGCCGCAGGCGAGTCTGGGCAGGCTTCTCCCAAGCGATGGTGATTGTCTCGGGCTCGCCCGGATGCGCGATCATATCGGAGGCTTCATCCGCGCTGTTGTGAGACGGGTCATGTGATGGTGCTTGACCTGCGGCATCGACAATCGTTGCCGATGCTCTGATCTCCATGGCGATGTGCTGCGGGTAGATCGTCACCCTGCCGATTCTTGCACGGACAAACTGCCGCTGCGCCACCGGATCTTCCGGCATCTCGAGATGCATTGGAAACCGCTCTGACAGCGCATCCATGATGATTTGCTCGATCTCACCAGCCGCAACTCGGGCGACAGAACCTGCCTTCTCCTTCTGGCCATGGCCCAGGACCCAGGATTGGTAATAGCGATAGCGGATTGTTCCCTTGGTAGCATGAACCGGCGTCATGCGGTTGTCGAGGTCGTCGAAGATGAGTCCACCCAACAGTGCCTGCGAGCAGCGCGTGGCATCATGCCTGCGGTTCTTGCGCAGGGACAGCAGTTGCTGCACAGCCATGAACACCTCCGGTGCAACGATGGCTTCGTGTTCGCCAGGATAGCTGTGCTTACGGTGATTGATCTCGCCGAGATACATGCGATTGCCGAGGAGATGCGACAGGGCTCCGGTGCGGAATGGCTTGCCGCCGACGGGTTGCCCAGATGTAAAAGTTCTTGGGCGCGAGATGATGCCGTGTTCCGTCAGAACCCGCGCCAGCTTTGGCAGGGACTTGAAGTCGATATAGAGCTGGAATATCTGCCGGATCTTGTCGGCTTCCGGCGGGTCCACCAGGAGCTTGTGGCTCTCCAGCCGATATCCATACGGCACGATGCCGCCCATCCACAGGCCCTTCTTCTTCGAGGCCGCAATCTTGTCGCGGATGCGCTCGCCTGTCACCTCGCGCTCGAACTGGGCAAAGGACAAGAGCACATTGAGGGTCAGCCGCCCCATGGATGAGGTGGTGTTGAAGCTCTGGGTCACTGACACGAAGGACACGTCCTGGGCATCGAAGAGCTCGACCAGCTTGGCGAAGTCGGCCAGGGACCGGGTGAGGCGATCGACTTTGTAGACGACGATGACGTCGATCCGCCGGGTCTTCACTGCACTAAGAAGATCCTGCAGGGCCGGTCTTTCCAGGGACCCCCCGGAATAGCCGCCATCATCGAAGCGGTCCTTGAGACAAAGCCAGCCTTCATGGGCCTGGCTCTTGATATAGGCTTCCGCAGCCTCGCGCTGGGCGTCAAGCGAGTTGAACTCCTGTTCCAGCCCATGCTCTGTCGACACCCGTGTATAAATGGCACAGCGCAAGCGATGACCCGGCTTCATGGGGAAACTCCCGACACACGGGCTCCGTCAGTGCTTCTCCCAATATTGGCACTCCTCCTCGTTCTGCTGGCATCGTCCAATCCGAAGAAGCGGTGACCGTTCCAGCGTGTCCCGGTGATGGCCGATGCGACGGCCGACAGGCTCTTGTGCATCTGGCCATTCCAGGCGAAGCCATCCGCCAGCACCATGACCCGGTGTTGTTCTCCATCATGCTCGCGGACCAGCACGGTGCCGGGCTTGAGCTGGAATCGATCATCAGGCTGCAGGTTGGGACTTTTGGTTCCGGCCGAGAGCTCCCTGGCTACCCGCTCAAGGAAACGCTGCTGAGCAGATGACAGGTCTCCATGAACCGCGGCCTGCATCTTGTAGGCCAGCAGGCGGGCCGCGAGCGACCTTGGCAGACCGGCGGGTGGCTTGCCGCGACAGTGTCTCCCCCAGGCTATCTCTAGGTCCCCCTGCCCCATTGCCAGGATGCCCGCGACCTGCCGGGAGACATCCTTAGCCGTCGTTTCCGGCGCCCCCATCACGGAGCACCCACAATCACGTAGCGCCGGTCCTTCCCCTCCGCGACAGTCGAGGTAACGACAAGCCCCTGTTTGCGCTTCAGCGTACCTGAGATGAAGCCGCGCACGCTATGTGCCTGCCAACCTGTCGCCTTTATAAGTTCCGGGATCGAGGCGCCGGTCTGCCGCCGCAGTAGGCTCACGATCTGCCCAGACTTTGGCCCGGGGTTCGCTTTTGCGGCATTGCTCGTGCTCTTTGAAGTTTTCTTCGTCATGGTGGTGCTCCTGTTATGAGAATCGGCACATTCCGGTTCTCGCACCACCCAAAGCCCGCAATGCGCGGGCTCACCTCATCAGCATGCCGACGCGTCGGCATCGGCTCTCCTTTCGTCTTCAAAAGTACGTCAGACAGCAATGCTCAGTGTTTGAGTGAAGTCCAGTCAAATTAAGCTTGGATTGAGCACTAGACAACGAATCTGGGGGTCATGGGTTCGAATCCTGTCGGGCGCGCCATTTTAATCAAGCAATATCAACTATCTACCAGTGCCTCAATTCGGGGATTCTAAGCGCTATTCGGCTGGATCGCCACCGGGTCGCCACCATTGATAAATTTCCTGCCTTAGGCAGTACCGCAAGTCAGGAAGCCCGGAAGCAAAGTATGAATGTCGCTCATCAGAATGAGTGCGCATTCTACGGTTTCGCCGGTCATGGCAATCTGCAGCTGTCCAGCGGGAACGGCCTGATCCCAAGTGAATCCTCCAGTCAGGAAATTTAGAACGTCGCGCTTGTAGTCGGTATCCGGGTTTTGCAGATGATCGCCCTTTGTCTCCAAGACAACGATTCGGCCAGCGCCCGCGTTGCCACCGGTGGCGAAGATGAAGTCAGGATAGATGCGTCCGCGTTTCCAGCCCTGTAGCCCATAATTGGTCTTCGCGACGTTGCGATGCCACCATTTGACCGCCGCTTCACCGTCAATGTGAACGGCAACACTCTGTTCTTCGCCGTTCAACTCGTTCCGCAAGACAGGTGAAAACAGGCTGCGAACCAGCGGGCCACCATTTGTGCCCGTCAGATGCGGAGAATTTGCTGCTTCGGTTGTCCCTATGTAGTCGGGCATTTGCCAGTTGTTGCCGTCCAGCCGAAGGCGGAACTGGATACTCCCAGACCTTACGTCCGCGCGGAAGAGGGCTTCGGCGCGAACGTCTCGTTCGCGCAGCAAGGCAAGCCGCAACGTGTCGATGATGACGCCGGATGCGCTGCCCAGCTTCACCTGATCGAAGCCCCGCGTTTCCAATACCGCCAGCAAACGCCCGACGATGCCGCGAGCAACGAAGGGGTTTGGCACAAGATCGGAAATCACCCGCACCGCATAGGACGGATCGAATCGCAGAGTCTCAGCCGAAGCGGCAATCACTTCGCCCTTGAAGAACTCTTCTTCCCCGGAATCAGTCAGGGCAATGCGCTGCAACTGCGCCGCCGCCTGGATCGGGTTATCGGGAATCGTGGCGGCAACCGCATCGGGCGAGTAGTTGCGCCAGTCGATTGCGGCCAGAATGTCGGTTTCATAATCAAGTTCACGCAAGGCTGATCCGTCCTGCCGCAACACTTTGGGCAGGTAGATTTGCGTGCTCTTGAAGTCCGGTCGCCGTTCAATCCGGCGCGATGTGCCGGGGGCCGGGCCGGGTCCGGTTGGCGGAACCTCAATTACCAGATCAGCCAAGCCGTCCTTTTCCAGACCAGCTTTGATCGCGTCCACCACGTCCCGCGTTGCCGCATGATGCGTAACCACATAGCATTCGTCCAGCGCCGGAACTCCGGTCTTCAAGGCGTAGGGCTGGCGCAAAATGCGGCCCACGAGCTGCGTCATAGCCGACAGGTTCGATGCTGCCGCCAGCGAACACAAAACATAGGCGAAGGGGCAGTCCCAGCCCTCTTGCAGCGCCGCCTTCGTCACAATCAACCGAACCCGGTTCGTCGGCAAAAGCAGGTCTTGGTTTTCGGGTTGGTTCAGGTCGTTCTGTTCGGCGGTTTTGATTGCGACTTCCGCTTCGTCCAGCCCCGATTGCAGAAGCCATTCCTTCACATCATCTGCATGAATGTGCTGGCCATCGCGCTGCTCCTTGCCGGTGCGCTCCACCTGAACAAGCATGATGGGGCGAATGTAGCCCAGCGCGCCCTTGTCGGCTCCGTAGGCGGTCGCTTCGGCCTGCACGGCGTTCAGTCTGCCCAACGCCGCCGTCAGCGTGCCGCGCCAGTCTGCGCCCTGCCGGGGATCGAGGTTCAGCGGCATCTTGATCATGTCTTCGGCGTGCAACTCGCGCCCTGTCACTTCCACTAGAAGGTTCGCATAGCGGGCCGGACGAGGGTTCGGCGGGCGGCTTTCGGCAACATCTTTGGGTGTGGCGGTCAGCTCCAGAACGAAGATTGGGTTGAAGCCAAACAGCGTATCATGGGCGAGGACAGAGGTTGCTTTCTGCCCTTCGTCCATCACTACGACAGGCCGGATTTTACGCAGCGCATTGCCCAAGCTGTCCTTCACCATCGAGAACATGCCGGTGTAGCCGTCAAGGTTCGGGGTTGCCGCCAGTTCTCGGGCGTGCGCCGCCTGATCGCCTTCGGGCGCGAAGAAACCATGCACATCGCCCCGGTCACGGAACATGCGAAGCGCTTCCTGCGTCTGCCGGTTCGCCGCCTGCAACATCAGTACCATAACGCAGAGATTGGCGTCCACGTCGCGGGCGTCCAGTCGGTCGCCCTTTTCCATGACAATCACCCGCCCTGCCGCAGCCCGGTCCAGTGCCTGCCGGTAGGGGTGCTGACGGTCTTTCAGGCGCTTCAGCGTTTGCGAATAGATCGCCTCGTTCGGCACGATCCACAATGCGAAGCCGGTGTTCTTCGACAGGTAGCGCCCCATGATGCGGCTGACGGCATTGACCGCCAGCCACGTCTTGCCACCACCTGTGGGCACCTTGAGTGTCACGTTCGGCACCGCCCGCCCAGTGCCATCCTTGCGGGGAAAACGGGATCGCTGCACGAGAGGTGGGCAAACGTCCAAT
>JBKJQU010000001.1:0-4816 GCA_046594995.1 Aestuariivirga sp. | reverse complement strand
AGCGGACGAAACAGTGATGGAAATTCCGGTGCGCATGCGCCAGACTCGCACACTGTAAGCCCGGCGGGAATCCCCAACGGGAATCAAATGTCAGATTTTATCCACTAGCACATTTGCCATGAAAAATCGCGCCGTCCGGACAAGCATCGAGAAGACTCGCCGCCAAGATCTGGTGAAAGCGGCCCACCTGACTTTTCTCGAACACGGCATGCAGGGCATGACCATGTCCCGCATCGGCGAGCGGGCCGGCATGTCCCATGGAATCGTCAACTATTACTTCAGGACCAAGAACGAGCCGCTCGGCGCGGTGATGCGCAAATCCGTTCTGAGCGTGATGGCGGAAACACTGCGGCGGCTGCGGCTTGCCCGTTCTCCGCGCGAGCGGGTGAGCGCCATCATCGCCGGAAACTTTCCGCCTGAACTGTTCACACTCGATATCGCGCGGGCCTGGGTCAGCTATCACGCGATGATGGGCCAGAATGACTTGTTCGAGCGGGTGCAAAGAGCGTCCGATTCAAGACTCATCAGCAACCTCAATCATGCATTGAAGCAGATGACGCATGAGACGGCCGCAGAACATATCGCGGTTTCAATCAGCATATTGATCGATGGCGCCTGGCTCAGGCATGGACGGTCCTACGACAAGATGGATGCTGCATCGGTGATCAGCCATATCGAGAATTTTGTCGACGAACGTCTGGCTGCCGCGGGCCCCGCCTGTCAGATGTCCCGCTCCGCCAGCCACTCGGCTATGGCCGGCATGCGCAGCCCGCCAGCCATATAGCTATCGATCAGTTCATGAAGCCTGGCACGCCCGAATGAAGGCTCGTGGCCTGCATGGACAATATCGACAGGCAATTCGCGCAGGCGATGAAGCGATTGACGGAGAAGCCCGGCATCCGAATGCCAGGCATTGTCGATCAGCTGCCCGTCATAGATGACATCGCCGCTGAACAGCATCCGGGTCTTCGCCTCGTAAAGCGCAATCGAACCCGGCGAGTGGCCGGGGAGGTGAAAGACGTTGAAATGCCGGTCTCCGAGATCGATCACATCGCCCTCATCGAGGTAGCCGGTGAGAGGGGCTGGCGTCAGCCGGTAGCTTGAGAGGTCATAGCCTTCATGGGGAAGTGCGGTCAGAAGCTCCGCACCGAGCCATGGCGTGGCACAGGTTCTATGGTTGTCGGGCGATGCGAAGATATCGGCCTCGGCCGCGTGGCCCAGCCTTTGATCGAATTCATGAGCGCATCCCATGTGGTCGAAATGGCAATGGGTGCAGACCGCCGAAACGGGCCGCGCACTCAGCTTTGCAACCTCCACCTTCAGGGGCCTGAGCCCCAGTCCGGAATCGAGCAGCACATCACGGTCGCGGCCCTGGATAAGCCAGATGTTGCAGCGCAGCCATGGTGCCACATGTGTTTCGAGAATGCGGCTGACGCCATCGCCCACGCCACGGGTTTCATACCAGTGCTCGGCGACGGGCAGTGCGTTCCGGGCTTTCATTTCAAAGGTCACCTTCGATTCGGTGAGATCAAAGCGGGAATCGTCCGTGACCGCAATGATCGGGAAATGAAACGGCTAGCTCGCCTGGCGGCGGTTGGTTTCCATCTGGGCGGATAGCGCCGCGAGATCTTCCAGCGTCAGGCGTATCCGCGCGATGGGCATCACGAGCGTGTTTTCCCAATGGACGTGACGGCGATAGCGCTCGAAGAAGCCGCGCAGCATGTAGCCCAGCATGTCAGGATTGCCGGAACGGCCACTCTGGCCCAGAAGCTCGAGGCTTTCGGCGATCTCGGATGCGAAATCGGTATCGGAGGAATGCTCGGAGGCAAGCCTGTCGAGGATTTCCATCAGCTTGTCTTCTGGCACTGCCCTTTCGCGCAGCAGGGGAAACAGTGCCGTTTCCTCGTCATGGTGATGCAGCGGAAGATCGAACTGCAGGCAGGAGGCAACTTGCGCACAAAGCCTCCGGTCCACATCATCAGGCAGTCCATCGGCGATGCGCTCCATGGCATCGCACATTTGAACCTGCACGGCATGGGCATGAGCTATCATGTCCAGCGGATTGCGGGCGAAGATCAGGCGCTCAGAGACAAAATCGGACATCGAATGCGGGGACCTCGGAAAACATGTATCTTTCGCAGGCCGGGCCGTGCGGTCCTTGATTCAGATCAACTCTTCCGGCGACGCTCTTTCAGGAATTCAGCGACCGGCAAGGAATGCCGTAACTGCCGCGCGATGAGGCAGTGGTGCGATCGCGCCGTAACCCAGTGTGGACAGAGCCGCGGCTGCATTGGCGAATTTCACGGCATCCCCCATTGGCCGGCCCGCGGCCAGTTCGGCCAGCATGGCGCCCGTGAACGCATCTCCCGCACCCGTGGCATCCACCGCATCGACGGCATGAGCCGGCATCCGCATCGTGCCCTGGTCATCGGCCAGCAGCACGCCTCCGGCGCCCAGCGTCACCACCACGGACTTCGATCCGAGATCGAGGAAATGACGAGCGATCTCTTCAGGATCGGAACACCCGAAAAGTGCCGCGCTGTCTTCCGCCGATGTTTTCAGAATATCGGCACGGGCAGCGGCGGCGCGGATCACCGGCCAAGCATCTTCGGCGTTCCACAGCCTCGGGCGGAAATTGGTGTCGTAGGAAACCGAGGCCCCTGCCTCTCGCGCCAGATCGATCGCCAGTGATACGGCTTCCGCGGCAGAGACACTGACCGCCTGGCTGATACCCGAAACGTGCAGGAATTTCGTGGCGGAGACCGGTGCGGCAGCAACATCAGCAGACGCCATCAGGCTCGCCGCCGAACCCTTCCGCCGGTAGGTGAAGACATGTCCTTGGGGACCGTGCGTCACAAAATAGAGGCCGGTCGGCGCATCCATGTCCCGCGTAACCGACGACGTATCGATCCGTTCACGGATCATCAGCGCCATCAGCTCGTCACCGAAATAATCGCTGCCGAGCCGCGTGACATAGGCCGAATGCGCGCCAAGCCGCGAGGCGGCGATTGCAACGTTCAGCGTGTCGCCGCCAAAGCCCGGCAGGTAGCGTCCGTCGGGCTGCTGGTTCAGTTCATAGAGAGGCTCGCCGATGGCGACGATATCGAAACCCGAGGGCGCCACGGATCACGCGGCGGTCTGCAAGGCTCCCGGTCCCGGAGCGGCACCCGGAGGGCATTTGCCCGCGATGATCATGCCGAGAACCTCGTCGTGGTTGATATCGCTCGTGCGCGCCGTGCCGACGACCTTGCCGTTCTTCATCACCACCAGCCGGTCGGCCAGGTCGAACACGTCGTGAAGATCGTGGCTGATGAGGAAGATGCCGATGCCTTCGGCCTTGAGCTGCTTGATGAGCTCACCCACCTGCGCGGTTTCCTGGGGTCCGAGCGCCGCCGTCGGCTCGTCCATGATCAGGATGCGGGCGTTGAAGTGGATGGCGCGCGCGATCGCCACCGACTGGCGCTGCCCGCCCGACAGCTTGATGACCGGCTCCTTGAACCGGCGGAAATTGGGGTTGAGCCGGTGCATCACCTTGCGGGTTTCGGCTTCCATCGCCACGTCGTCCAGCGTGCCGAAGGCCGTGCGCAGTTCGCGGCCGAGATAGAGATTGGCCGCGGCATCGACATTGTCGGCCAAGGCGAGCGTCTGGTAGATCGTCTCGATGCCGAGCGCCTTGGCGTCGCGCGGATTGTTGATCGTCACTTCCTTCCCCTCGATGAAGATCGATCCAGCATCGCGCCGGTAGGCGCCGGACAGGATCTTGATCAACGTCGATTTGCCCGCGCCATTGTGGCCCAGCAGGCCCACGACTTCGCCGGGGTTCAGGTCGATCGAGGCGCGGTCGACGGCCTTGATGCCACCAAACGCGATCGAGATGTCGCGCATTTCGATGAGGGGTGTGCTGGCCATGTCTTTCTCCTCACTTCACGTTGCGGCGATAGATCTGGTCGAGCCAGACCGCGATCACGAGAACACTGCCGACGACGATGTTCTGGAAGGCCGCGGGCAGGTTCAGCAGGCCCATGCCGGACTGGATCGATTGCATCATCAGGGCGCCGAGAATGGCGCCGTAGATGGTGCCGAGGCCGCCCGCGAGAGACGTGCCGCCGATGACGGCAGCGGCAATCACGTAAAGCTCGTTCAATCCACCCAGCGCGTTGGTGGCGGCGTCCAGACGCGCCGAGGATATGATGGCGGAGACGCCGACGAGGAAGCCCATCAGCGCGAAGACTTTCACGGTGAGCAGCCTGGTGTTGATACCGGCGAGCACCGCGGCTTCCGGGTTGCCGCCCGAGGCGTAGACATAGCGCCCGAAGCGGGTACGGTTGGCAAGGAAGGTCATGATTGCGGCAATCGCAAAGGCTACAAGTACTGGTGCGGCATAGCCCGTACCAAAGGTCAGGCCATCGACGCAGCGCACCACCTTGTCGGCCGCCATGCAGATCGCATCGCCGGCACGGTCTTCAACACCCGCTGGAATGGCGATGTTGTTTTCCTTCGCATAGTTCTCCGCAAGCTTCGGCGGCCAGGGATAGGAATTGACGATCCAGGCAGCGCCCAGAACGGTGAAGCTTCCGAGCGCCGCGAGCGTTGCCTCGGCCCAGATGGGGCGAAGCGGAAAGCGGAACCTGATGCGCTGGCGGCGGCCATGGATGATCACGAGAACGATCATCACGCAGGCGATGATCGAGAGTGTCCAGGTCCAGAACGGGCCGATCCAGGACGCGGGGATCGTGCCGCCCAGCACCTTGAAGGTCTTGTCCATGGGCGCCACCGTCTCGCCCTTGGCCAGCAGGAAAGCAACGCCGCTATAGGC
>JBKJQU010000306.1:0-3277 GCA_046594995.1 Aestuariivirga sp. | reverse complement strand
CGGCGGAAGGCCGGGTAATCCACCGGCCATAGCTTGCGGATGTGATAGTTTGCTGAGGCGCTATCCATGTGTTCACCTTTCGAAATGGTCTCAAATATTATTTTGACTGTCGAAATTAAGATGATGCCAGAGTGTGTCAAATACAAGAAGCAAAAGGCATTTCCGCATGCGGCCATTGTCCGATCATCTGCATTCGGATCGCACAAAAGATCGTCACGGTGCCGACACTTGCGGCAGAAGGCACCTGCTTCTAGGGTGCGCCGCAGAACAATTCAGGGGTTAAGCAGCATGATCAAGGACATCGGGCATTTCATCGGCGGAAAGCATGTAGAGGGCACCTCGGGCCGCTTTGCCGATATCTACAATCCCAATACCGGCGAGGTTCAGGCCCGCGTGGCGCTGGCATCCGGGGCCGAACTCCGCGCCGCCGTCTTGAACGCCAAGGCCGCGCAGCCCGAATGGGCGGCGAAGAACCCGCAGGTGCGGGCGCGCGTGATGATGCGCTTCCTGGAACTGGCCCGCACTCACGCGGAAGAGCTCGCCACGCTGATCTCGATGGAGCATGGCAAGACCATCCCGGATGCACTGGGAGACCTTCAGCGCGGTGTCGAAGTCGTTGAATTCGCATGCGGAATTCCGCATCTGCTGAAGGGCGAATATACCGACGGCGCAGGCCCCGGCATCGACATGTATTCGATGCGCCAGCCCATTGGCATCGCGGCGGGCATCACGCCCTTCAATTTCCCCGCCATGATTCCGCTGTGGAAATGCGCGCCGGCCATCGCCTGCGGTAATGCCTTCATCATGAAGCCCTCGGAGCGGGACCCCTCCTGCCCGATGCGGCTCGCTGAACTCTTCCTCGAAGCGGGCCTGCCACCCGGCATCCTCAACGTCGTCAATGGTGACAAGGAGGCGGTCGATGGCATCCTGGATGACCCGGATATCGCCGCCGTGGGCTTTGTGGGCTCTACCCCCATTGCCCAGTATGTCTATGGAAGGGCTACGAATAATGGCAAGCGCGCCCAGTGCTTCGGCGGCGCCAAGAACCATATGCTGATCATGCCGGACGCTGACATGGACAAGGCCGTGGATGCGCTGATCGGTGCGGGCTATGGCTCGGCCGGCGAGCGCTGCATGGCGATTTCGGTGGCGGTGCCGGTGGGCGAAAAGACGGCGGATGCGCTGGTCGCAAAGCTCATTCCGCGCGTCGAAAAGCTCAAAATCGGCCTCTCCACCGACCGCGAGGCGGATTACGGCCCGCTGGTGACGAAAGCAGCGCTGGACCGCGTGAAGGGCTATATCGACATTGGCATTCAGGAAGGCGCCACGCTGCAAGTCGACGGGCGCGGCTTCAGGATGCAGGGCTACGAGAACGGCTTTTTTCTCGGCGGCTCACTTTTCGACAATGTTACCAAGGACATGCGGATCTATAAGGAAGAGATCTTCGGGCCGGTGCTCACGGTCGTTCGCGCCAAGACCTATGACGAGGCGCTGGGGCTGGTGAACGACCATGAATATGGCAACGGCACCGCGATCTACACGCGCGATGGCGATACCGCGCGGGACTTCGCGTCGCGCTGCCAGATCGGCATGGTGGGCATCAACGTGCCGATCCCGGTGCCGCTGGCCTATCACACGTTCGGCGGCTGGAAGCGCTCGAGCTTCGGCGACCTCAACCAGCACGGGCCGGACTCGATCCGCTTCTACACCAAGACCAAGACGGTGACGGCGCGCTGGCCGAGCGGCATTAAGGAAGGCGCACAGTTCTCCATTCCGCTGATGCGATAAGGCACGGTTTCGCGCCGGAAACGCATCGGTTTCCGGCGCAAAATCATCGGCTTTTGGCGCAAAGTAATTGAGTAATATTGTTGCGCAAGATTACTGCAACTGCCCCCTCTGAATTATCATCCTCGGGCTTGTCCCTACGACCCATCGGGCAGCACGCGAACGGAAGGGTGGGTTTCAGCAACACGTGCGGGGATAGGCTGGGAGCCGTGAGTGCTAATCGCTGTCCTACTAAATCGCCACACGGGCCCAAAAGATAAGGTCACGCCTGTAGCCAAAGGCAAGGACACGGAGTATGGTTTTCCGATGCTTGACAAGAGCCGACAGAATGAAAGCTTAGTTCAACTCGGAATGGGCTTTTACACCGCTCCCGAGGCCGCACGGCTGCTTAAACTGCCAGTACGCAATGTTCATCGTTGGCTTGGTGGTTATACTTACAAGCATAAGGGCAAGACCCTTCGTAGCGCCCCACTCTGGATACCCGAACTTCCGCCAAACGAGAAAAAAATTGAACTCAGCTTCCGCGACCTGATCGAACTCCGGTTCGTTGATGGTTTTGTGAAGGTTGGTCTTGGCATAAAGACAATCCGTAACTGCCTTGAGTATGCCCGCGATCTTGTGGACGACCCGCGGCCCTTCTCCACGCAACGATTTCACACAGACGGGAGAACGATCTTTCTCGATAGTGTTCGTATTGACAACGGTGAGAGCGAACTTCTCGATCTTAAAAAGCGGCAGTATGCCATCAAGCAGGTAATTGAGCGCACCCTTAAAGACCTGGATATTGAAGATCATGCCATCGCCAGATGGCGACCCTTCAAAGGAAAGGAGAGCATAGTTATTGACCCGAAGCGTGCGTTTGGTCAGCCCATCGCAGCTGATTATGGCGTGCCAACAATCGCACTGGCTGATGCTGTGAAAGCCGAGGGTTCGTCAGAGCGTGTATCACTTCTGTATGAAGTACCGCTCTCTGTTGTGAGAGACGCTGTAAACTTTGAAGAGACGTTGCTCGCGGCGTGAAATTCATACTTGACGAACACCTCCCGCCAAGACTCGCCCGCTCACTGAATGAACTTTTCAAAAGTGAGCACGAAGTTGTTGCTCTTCGAGACAAGTTTGGCAATGGCGTTACTGATGTTGAGTGGATCACAGCCCTAAGTGCCGAAGGTCGATGGATAACGATCTCCGCTGATAGGCGTATCACAAGAAACCGCGCTGAATATAACGCATTCCGTAGCTCGAAACTCATAGGATTTTTTATGAGCTCGGCCGTTTACAAAAGCCCGCTCAATAAGCAAGCCGCAAGATTACTTACGCTTTGGGAAGATATTTGCACTCTTGCTGATCGCGTTGAGGGCGGGGCTATGTTCGAACTCCCCGAAAAGGGGCGCATTAAACAGCTTAAAATATAGACTTCTGATTTATCCGCTGAGCATGGTCCCCATCGAACGCCAGAGCAATTACAGGCGTGGGCAGATTGCTGCCGCAAGGT
>JBKJQU010000245.1:0-7094 GCA_046594995.1 Aestuariivirga sp. | reverse complement strand
CGCTGAAGGGGATCTGGATTTCGAATTTGCGGTTGAGGTTCACGCAGAGCTCGGTTTGCCCGCTCACCGCGTCCTCGCCATAGATGTCGGTGGCGAAGATATAATAGAACGGGTTGTCGAGCTCCCACTTGATGAGCGTGGTGCAGCCGTTGGCGGGGAGGTTCCACCAGCCCTCGGTCTGCATGTAGCACCGGCTGCGGTCGGGGTCGTTCGGATCGTGGCAGCCGCTGCCGGTGAAATAGCCCACTGATACATTGTAGAGGTTGAGCGTCTGGTTGCAGATGCGGAGTTCGGCCGAGGCCACCTTAACCTGCGCGCCAAGCCACACGGCGGCGAGGAGTGCGGCGGCGATGCCGCGCGATAGCCGTTGCCGTCTCGATGTCACCGTCAAATCTCTCAATGCGCGCGGAAGCTTACGCGGGCAACTCTGCGCTTGAAATCTTAACTTGGAAGCCTGATGATGCACAATAGCTGTTACACACCTTGAGCCCGTCCCGCCGGGTGCCGCGCCGCTCGGGGCCCGGTCTATCGGGCGAAAGCCTGTGTGGCTTGCATTCGGCAGACTGGTCAGGGGGATGGATGTCTTGGTTTAGCAAGGTCGTGTGGTCGGAAGGCCTGTTCTTGCGGCCGCATCACTTCCAGCAGAGCGACCGCTACCTCGAACGCCAGGTCGAGGGCCGCGTCGGCCCGGTGACGCCCTATCCCTGGGGCTTCTCCCTGCTCGAGATCGACCGCGACCTGGCCCAGCAGAGCAAGTTCGGCCTGCGCCGCGCCGCCGGCATCATGCCCGATGGCACACCCTTCAGCGTGCCTGACACGAGCCCGCTGCCGTTGCCGGTTTCAGTGCCGGAAAACGCGGCAGGCCAGACGTTGTGGCTGGTGATGCCCGAGGGTGCGGCCAACACCCGCGAGGTCGATACGTCCGACAGCGAGGGCGGCAGCCGCTTCGTGACCCGCACAGAGACGATCATCGATTCCACCTCGAACCTCCGTCAGGACCAGACGATCGACGTCGCCGTGCCGCGCCTAGCCTTTGAAATCCGCAAGACGCCGAAGCCCGGCTTCGTCTGCCTCGCCATGGCGCGCATCATCGAGGTGACGGACAAGGCCATCGTCTATGACGAGAAGCACGCGCCGCCCGCACTTCTGGTGTCGGGCCTCCCCGTGCTCACCGGCTGGCTCGACCGGGTCATCGGCTGGGTCGAAACCAAGTTGAACGAACTGGCGCGCTTTGCGTCCGACCCCAGCGCCGGCGGAGGCCTGCAGCAGGTCGATTACTTCGTGCTCGTGCTGCTGAACCGGCAGATCCCCGTGCTGAAGCATTTGCGGGCCTCGCGCTATGTTCACCCCGAGCGGATGTATGTGCAGTTCCTGTCATTGGCGGGCGAACTCGCAACCTTCGCCAATCGCGAGCGCCGGGCGAAAGATTATCCCGCCTACGATCATGACAATCTGGAGATGACATTCCAGCCCGTGCTGACCGACATCCAGCGCTTTCTCAACCTCGACGTCAGCCGCGCCATCCGCCTCGACATCACCGACAAGGGCCCCAATGCCTTCGTCGCCACGGTGCGCGACCGCAACCTGTTCCGCAATGCCACCTTCGTGCTCGAAGTGGCAGCCCAGCGCCCGCTTGGCGATATCCAGAACCAGTTTCCGCGCCTTTTCAAGGTTGGCCCTGTCACCCAGATGCGCAAGATCGTATACGAGGCACTGCCGGGCATCGGGCTTGTTCACATGCCGACGCCGCCCAGCCAGATCCGCTCGATCTCGACGCATGTCTATTTCTATCTCGACCGCAATTCTCCGCTATGGCCGGAGTTCAGCGTGGCAAGCGGCATCGGCATGCATTTCGCCGATGAATGGCCGGGCCTCGAACTCATCTTGTGGGCGGTGAAGGAGGAGCGATGAGCAAGCCTCCGCACAATCCCCTTGGCAACGGCGACCGCACGGTCTTCGTGAGGCCCAATCCGGGCGGCAGGCGTGAACCCACACCGCAAGCCCCGCCGCAGCCATCCGCCGCCGATCCCTGGGGCAACGACGATCCCGCATCCCAGCACGCCGTTCCGCCGCGCGTGGCGCCCCCGCAGCAGCCGAATTACTACCAGCCGCCGCCTGCCTACCAGCCCCCGCAAAGCTATCAGCCTGCGCCCTACCAGCCGCCCGCCTACCAGCCGCCGCCTGTCTATCCCGCGCAAGCCTCCGCGGCCTATCAGCCGCAATCCATGCAGCGTCCGGCTGCTGGCGGCCCGCCGCTCGATATCGGTCTTGACCGCCATCCGGATGTGCCCGGTCCCAACCCCATCCTGAATGCGGCACGCCCGCTCATGGTGTTGCTGGCCAATCTGCGGTTCACCACCGATCATGCGCGCGTGGCGCCAATGATGGAGGCGATCTCCGAGTCGATTGCCGGAATCGATCGCGATCTCGCCCAGCAGGGCATATCGGCGGAACAGCTGCGCGCCACCAAATATACGGTATGCGCGACGACTGACGACATTGTGCAGAACCTGCCCGGATCGGATCGCCTGCTGTGGACGCAGTACAGCATGCTGAGCCGCTACTTCGGAACGACGACAAGCGGTGTTGGTTTCTTCGACGAGCTGAACCGGGCAAAGGCGCAGCCCACGCTGAACTACGATCTGCTCGAACTGATGCATGCCTGCCTGTCCTTGGGCTTCCAGGGGCAGTACCGTTCGGGTGCGGGCGGTGACGTGGCGCTCCAGCAGATCCGCCGCGATCTCTACCAGACGCTCCGCACCTTCAAGCAGCGCGCCGTCGAGGATGTTTCGCCCCATTGGCGCGGACAGGACATTAAGTCCCGCCACCTGCAGGCGCGGCTTCCGGTCTGGGTCGCGGCCTCTGGCGCAGGTGTGCTGCTGCTGGGCGCCTTCTTCGGATTGCGCGTCTTGCTTGGCGTTTCATCCGAAGCGCTGGCCGACAAGATCGTGGACCTTCACCCGACAACCGAAGTGCGCCTTGCGCGTGACGCCCCGCAGCCGCCGCCACCGGCGGTGCAGACGGAATCGACGCAGCTTCAGCGCGTGCGCAAGGGGCTCGAGGCGGAGATCAAGGGCAAGAAGGTCGAAGTCTTCGAGAGCCGCGGCCGCATTGTCGTCAAGCTCCTGTCGGATGCGCTCTTTGAACCCGGCAGTGCCGATGTGAATGCCGGCTTCGTGCCGGTGCTCGAAAAAGCCGCGGCGGTTCTCGACACGGAGCCAAAGGAGATTTCGGTCGTCGGCCACACGGACAATGTGAAGCTGAAGTCCAGGCTGCGTTTCAAGAACAACCAGGACCTGTCGATCCAGCGGGCCAAGGCCGTGGCGAAGATCATGCAGCCGAGGCTCGCCGATCCGGCACGCATCCAGACTTCGGGCAAGGGTGAAACAGTGCCAATCGCCGTAAACAAGACGAAGGAAGGCCGCGCCGCCAATCGCCGCGTCGAGATCTTCCTTCCGCGAACCGGGGATTGAGCAAAGTGGCTTCGGTATTGCGTGAGCGCGACCAATGAAGAAATGGCTGATTTTCATCGCCTCCTGCCTTGGCCTCATCGCGCTGTGCGCGCTGATCTGGTTTGTCTTCCCGATCGTTGCCTTTGCCGATGTAAGGCCTTTCGCCAGCGTATGGCTGAGGCTTGCGCTGGTGCTGCTGGCGGTCACGGTCTTTGCCGGCGTCTATGCGCTCAAATATTACAAGGGGCGGCAGGCGAGCGCGGCACTCGCGGCTGAGATTTCAAAGGCCAGCGCCTCTGAATCATCTTCCGACGCCAAGCAGCTGGCCGACAAGATGGCAGACGCGCTCAAGACCTTGAAGTCGTCGAGCAAGGCCAAGGGCGATTTCCTTTACGAGCTTCCCTGGTACATCATCATCGGCCCGCCTGGCGCTGGCAAGACCACGGCGCTCCTGAACTCGGGGCTGAAATTCGCGCTCACTGGCGCTAAGGAAAAAAAGCCGATTTCCGGCGTCGGCGGCACCCGCTACTGCGACTGGTGGTTCACCGAGGATGCCGTGCTGATCGACACGGCCGGCCGCTACACCACGCAGGATTCCGATGCCGAGGGCGACCGCAAGAGCTGGCTCTCCTTCCTTGACCTGCTGAAGAAACACCGTCCGCTGCAACCCATCAACGGTGTGATGGTGGGCATCAGCCTTGCCGACCTGATGACCGTTCCCGAGGTTGAGATCGCCAGCCACTGCGCTGCCATCCGCAAGCGGTTGAACGAGCTGCATGAGCGCCTTGCCGTCGATTTCCCGGTCTATGTGATCTTCACCAAGTCCGATCTGGTCAGCGGCTTCAACGAATTCTTCGGCGCATTGGGCGAGCAGCGCCGCCGCATGGTGTGGGGCGCCACGTTCCGTGTGAAAGACAAGTCCGAGAACAAGGTTGGCGAGGCCAGCGACGAGTTTGACCTCCTGATGGACCGCCTGAACCAGGAGATGGCCGACCGGCTCCAGGAAGAGGGCGATCCGCTGAACCGCGCGCGCATTTTCGGCTTCCCATCGCAGATGGCGGCGGTGAAGCCCTCGATTATCAATTTCCTAAACCAGATTTTCGAACCGACCCGCTACCAGACCGACATTCCCTTGCGCGGGTTCTACTTCACTTCCGGCACGCAGGAAGGAACGCCCATCGACCGGTTGCTGGGCGCCATGTCCGGCGCCTTCAAGGAGGCCGCGCCGCAGCCTGCCATGTCAGGCCGCGGCAAGAGCTTTTTCCTTGGCGATCTGCTGACCAAGGTGGTCTTCGGGGAAGCGGGCTGGGTTTCGACCAACCGCAGCGCCCAGCAGCGCAGCATGGCGCTGACTTATGCAGGATATGGCCTGGTGGCGCTGGCGACGATCGCCATGCTGGGCCTCTGGGGCCTGAGCTATTTCTACAACAGCCAGATGATCGCGGCAACCGACCGCGGCATTATCCGCTACGTCGAAGAGGCAACGCCCGTCCTCTCGCAAGACCCCGTTTCCGATACCAGTTTCGATACCCCGATAACTCTTCTCGACATGCTCGCCTATCTGCCGGCCGGCTATGCCTCGCGCAACACGCCGGAAGAACCGATCGGAACGCTCGGCCTAAGCCAGAAGGATACGCTTCTCGCTGCGTCCACGGCCGCCTACCAGCGCGCGCTGGATCGCACTCTGCGCTCACGCCTCGTGCTCTATGTCGAAAAGCAGATCGAGCGCGAACAGAACAATCCCGTGTTCCTCTACGCCGCGCTGAAAGTCTATCTGATGCTCGGCCGCTATGACGGCGCCCCAATCGACAAGCCCCTCATCCTCGATTGGATGAAGGATGAATGGAATGCCACGCAAGGCGCCAACATCAAGGCGCGAGAGGCATTTCTTGGCCATGTCGAGGCAATGCTTGATCTCGACAACGAGGGTGGCGTGATCGTTCCGCTGAACGGCCCGCTGGTCGAGCAGAGCCAGCGCACCATTGCCGGCCTCAGCCTGGCCGATCGCGCCTATCTTCTGTTGCAATCCCTGGCGGCCACGAGCGAGGAGGCCCGCGACTGGAATGTTGTTGATGCCGGTGGCCCGGAAGTGAAGACGGTCTTCGAGAACCAGAGCGGCGGCGATCTCGAACAAATCACGGTGCCGCGCTTCTACACCTATGCCGGCTTCCATCAGCTTTTCCTGGGGAAGATGGGCGATGTCGCCGAGCAGCTCGACAGCGAACGCTGGGTTCTCGGCAAGCTTGGGCAGGATGCAACGATCAAGTCGCAGGTGAAAACCCTCGGTCCCAATCTGCTGCAGACCTATACGGCCGATTTCATCAAGGCATGGACGCGCGCGCTGGAAGACTTGCGCATGAAGCCCCTGTCTGCCGACAAGGAGACTTACGCGATCCTCGGTGCGCTGTCTGGCCCCACCTCGCCTCTCGAGGCGATCATGAAGTCGGTGAGCGATGAAACCCGGTTGACGGCGGAACCCGTGGTGGAAGAGCCCGCCGAAGGCAATGGCGTGCTGGACGCGGCAACCGATGAACTGAAGAGGAAGCTTGAATCGAAAGCGAGCGGCCTGGCGCGCGTCGGACTCGACATCGCAAAGAAATCGGCACTTCAGGCCGGTGCTGCGGCGCCGCGTTCAAGCATTCCGGGTATCGAGATCGAAGATCACTTCCGCGAATTTCACGAGATGGTCGACGGCGAGCGCGGCGACCGGCCGATCGACCAGCTTCTCGGAAACCTGAAAGGCATCCGCCAGAACCTTCTGGAAGCAAAAATCGACAGCGAGAGCGCGGCAACTGCTGCGCAAGTCGTTGCCAAATTCGTCCAGGCTCTGAAGACTCAAAATGCCAACCGCCTTCCCGCTCCTTTCAACGCGATGATTCAGACGGCTGCGACAGAGTTCGAGGGAGAGGCCGCGAATGCCACCATTCAGGAACTGACGGCAGCGCTCAAGAGTTTGGTCACCAACAAGTGCGAGCAGGTCAGGAACAACCGTTTCCCATTCGATCCGAAGAGCAAGCGCGATGTGCCATGGCAGGATTTTGCCGCTCTCTTGGGCCATGGTGGAGCAATGGATGAGTTTTTCACCACAAAGCTCGAACCGCTGGTCGATCAAACCGGTTCAGAGTGGAAATGGAAGGATACGACGAGGCTTGGCCGCGAACTCTCGAAGTCGACGCTGAAGTCCTTCCAGAACGCCGCGAAGATCCGCGAGGCCTTTTTCCCGCCAGGTGGCAACTATCCGCAAGTCAACATGACCATAACGCCCGCACTGCCGCAAGAACCGGCAACAGGCGCGATCATCGAGATCAATGGCGAGAAGCTTGAGGCCACGATGATCGTCGAGCCCAAGAGCTTCAGTTGGCCCGGCGGAGCGGCAGATGGCTCGGCCAGCGTCACCATCCTTCCCGAGATAGAGGATTCCGAATCCAGCATCGCCTTCACTGGCCCTTGGGCATTGTACAAGCTGGTGATGCGGGGCGGTGCCAAGAAGCGTGGCGATAGCATCAGCGTAAGCTACGCGATCGGAGGCCGGCTTGTGTCGTTCCAGATCAGGGTCAACTCGTTTTCCAGTCCTTTCACCGCCGACCTGCCGGGTTTCGTCTGCCCGAAGGGTTTCTGATGACTGCGGCGCGTTGCGGGCTC
>JBKJQU010000187.1:0-11399 GCA_046594995.1 Aestuariivirga sp. | reverse complement strand
TGAAAATTTGCGTGAGTTCCTTTTGGCGCTGGAAACCGGCACGCCACTGGTGTTCGTCAACGAGGCGCGCGTCTCGCCGGGCCGCCCCAGTGAAGATGACATCGACGCGCTGCCATCCGACAATCTGAGCATATCCCTTCAGATGGAAGCCTTCGCATGGCGGGAAAACCCGTGATGACAAATCGCAGGCTATTGCTGGGCATTCTTGCCGTCTTGGGCCTTGGAACCTACGCTTTGCTGAACGCCGATGAGACGATGCTGAAATATGTGTTGCAGCAGCCTGAGCAGGCCGCCGAAGATGGCGTGATCACTCCCGGCGTCCCTGGCCTGGAACCGGCTCAATCGAAAAACGTCGTTCTCAATCCGCTGCGAATGTCGGCCGAAGACCTTGTCGAAATCGTCAATCGCCCATTGTTCAATCCAATGCGGGCACCGCGGGTCGAAGCGCCACCACCGCCACCGCCGGAGCCTGTCGTTGCCGAAGTGCTCGTCGAGGCGGAGCCCGAATTCGATCCCAGCGAGTATACGCTGCTGGGAATTGCGGCCAGCGCCTCCCTGAAGACGGCGATGATCCGCGCCAACAAGACCGACAAGATCTTCCATGTTTCGGCGGGCCAGAAATTTATGGATTTGACAGTCGAGGCCGTCGACGACCGGGAAGTAACGCTGCGGTTCGATCAGAACAGCTACAAGCTGAAGCTGTTTGAAAATCCCGGCCAGCAACCAGCCGCCCAGCCAAAAATCCAGTTCCAGTTGCCGGCAGTTGTCGATGAGGACAATTCATCGCAATAATCGGTCCCGAATGCCCCTGGCAATCTAATCCCAATTCAAAAGCTGCATTTTGTCGCGCAATTCTTCCGACACACGGCTTGCATCTTCGCCGTCCTTGATGATGGTCGGCGTTATGAAGACAATCAGCTCGTTGCGCTTTGCTGTGTTGTCGGTCTTGCCGATAAGCTTGCCGATGAGCGGGATCTTGTTGACACCCGGAACGCTGTCGCGTTGCTTGTTGTCCTGCCCGGCAATAAGTCCTCCAAGAACCACAGTTTGCGTACTGTAGACCGAGACCTTGCTGGTAATCGATCGTTGCGAGAATGTCGGGTTCTGGCGTTCCGTGACCGACGAGCCAGACCCGGCACTGACGGAAGAAAGTTCTTGCCCGATTTCCATGGTGACAAGTCCGGCTGCATTAATGCGCGGCCGCACCTTCAGGATTACGCCGGTGTCGCGGTATTCGAATGAATCAACACTGCCCCCGACCGCATTGGCCACGGTCTGCGTCTTGACCGGAACCTGATCGCCGACCTTGATCAATGCCGTTTCGTTTTCCAGAACGAGGAGGGAAGGCGAAGACACCACGCGCACGTTGGTGACGCCCGAAAGCGCATCGATGACGATGCGGGGATCGGCAGCCCCGCCGAGTAGGACATTGAGGCCCGGAAAGCTTGGCCGCAGAGCCAGTCCATCGCCGTTGAACACGCCGCCCAGGACATTGTCGTTCTTGAAATAGGCCTGAACGCCGTAGCGCAAAGTGTCGTTCAGCGCGACCTCGGCGATTGTGGTGCTGATCAGAACCTGGGCTGCGGGCGAGTCGATCTTGCGGAGCGTTGCGAGAATCCTCGCATACTCACGTTGATTGGCGCGGATGACGATGGTGTTGTTGGCGACATTGGGCGTTATGCGGATCGCCGAATTTCCGGACTTCGGTTCTTGTGAGAACGTTTCGCTGGACTGGACCGGAGGCTGCATATCCTCGCGGTCGGACTTCCCTTGCAGCCCGAGGTTGGGCGTCGTCGTCTTTGCCGGAGTGTCTGATTCCGATGGGCTTGTCGAAAGCTCCACCGTCTCCTGATCGGGCGCAACATCGGCGGAGGTTCCCGGGCCGCTTTCCCCGTCGATGAAGGTCGCGGAGAGTATTTTAGCCAGGTTGGCCGCGTTGCCATTCTGGACCGCGTAGACAAAGTAATTTGTATCGGTCACGCTTGCCTTGTCGAGCCTGCCGACCCACGACAAGGCACGCCGCACCTTGTTCTGGCTGTTCGAAATGATGACGACGCCGTTGAGCCGTTCGAGAGGTATGATCTTCATGCCGTTGCCACCCGAATTTTCGGTGTCCTGAGCGAAGATTGCCTCGAGTTTCGATACCATTTCATCTGGTGTGCCATTCGCCAGAATGGCAATGCTTGCGGTTTGCGATTTCATCCAGTCGACATCGAAAGACATGATGACTTCGACCAGCGACTGGCGCTCCGCCGCGGTGCCGCGCACCAGAACGGCGTTTCCGATCGCCGATGCGCGGATCGTTCCGCTGCGTGCGATGAAGCTGTCGAGAAGTTCAATCATCTTCGCGGTGCCGATGTACCGCAGAGGTATGACGCTCACGCCGAAACCCGCAGTGGTCCGCTTCGCTTTGAGATCGGCTGAACCCATTGCACCGTCGGCCAGTTCCTGCAGCGCCACGATCTTGTAGCTATCGTCCGACTTTATCAGTCCGGCGCCGATCAGTCTGAGGGCGGCCTCGAAAGAATCGAGGAGTTCCTTTTCGCTGAGAGGCCGGACACTGGAGAGGGTGATACTGCCTTGGACACGTGGATCGATCAGAAAGTTGACCCGCAGCGTTTCACCAAGAACAAGCTGGGCTGTGGCTGCGACGCTTGCATCCTCGACATTGATTGAAAACTTGTCCCCTTCCGCAGTGATGCCGGCTGGAGGGCTTTGCGTGTCACGCGGATCTTGTAGCGTGCCGGGAAAAATTTGCGTACCGCCGCGCTGCGTGCCGGCCACCACCGCGCCTTCACCTCGCGATAGCGCAACATTGGGCTTCTTCGCGCTGAGATCAATTCTGCCAGGACTGTCCAGCGATGGACCGACGTTTCCTGCGCACCCGCCCACGCCTATCGAAAGCACCAAGGCAAGTGCCTGGGCCGTCAGCCGCCTGAATGGCGTTCCATGGGGCATCAGATTGTGTCCATACTCTTCAAACTACACACCCAGTACCTTTATTTGCGAACTCTAAATAATTCAACCAATCAAAGTGCTTGCAACCAGCCTGCCTGAGAATACCACAAAACAACGCTCCACATCATGATGGTGGACGGAGCGATGAAACTGCCGAACGGGACGCGTGTCTGTAGCCCGATGGAGGGCGGATCGTTCAGGTATTGCCTGTACAGGGTTGAGGCAAGCGCTGCGCAGGTGGCCAGAAGCAGGGTCATTCCGAGTGAGCCAAACCCAACCCAGGCGCCGGCTGCTGCTGCCAGCTTAACGTCACCGAGGCCAAGGCCCTCAATCTTCCGGAGCCGCTGATAAATCCAGCGGACAGCATAAAGCGCGATTCCCGCAACCGCTGCCGCACCGATGCGCTCGAAAACCACATATTCCATGTTTTGGGGCGCTAGACCTGCGGAGACTGCGATCCCAATAGGCACGAGTGGCAGCGATAGAAAATCGGGAATTATGAACCTCCGTGCATCAATTACCGCGATCAGCAACATGGCGAAGGCAAGGTACCCGCCCGCGACCGCCGCCAAAGGCGGCGCGAAAGTCCATAGGGCGCAGCCATATCCGATTCCGGCCCCGGCACAGGCGAGAACATCGTGGGTTCCGACACCATAATTTATGCTAAGCGCAGAGGAATTCATGTTCAAAACGGCAATTATAAAGCACGATTTGTCGTAGCCGAGATCAACTTGACTGTCCATCAGAACACGATTTCGTGGCTTTACGGAAGTATAGATCAAACTGCGAAAAACCGGCATAACGGACCAGCCACCAAAAAAGTTTCACCGTAAAAAAAAACAAAATGTGATCGGTGAATGCGTTGCGAATGCGGCTTTTGTTCGTTAACCGCCTACTGTCTAGCCACAATTCGCAACTGACTTTAATGGCAAGGAAAATACAATGCTTAGAATGGTACCTCTTAAAACGACGCTGGGCGCATTCCTTGCGATACAGCTTTTGGGTGCGGTTCCTGCAGTGGCATCCAGCCACATGGACGCTCCCCTGATTTCACTGGACGACCCTGCGAACACAACGGACGTCTACGCATTCAAGAGCAAAACCGAGGGCGTCAACTATCTGACGACGGCGCTTTCCGTTTATCCCTTCGAGGAGCCCGGTGTTGGCCCGAACAACTATGGCTTCGATCCTACGGTCGTTTACGACATTCATGTAGCCTTGGGGCAGCAAAGCATCAACGCTGGACGCGCCGATATCACCTACCGGTTTGATTTCAGGACGATTTACTCCAACCCTAATACAATTCTGCAGAGCTATCTCGGTGTCGTGACGCCAAGCCGTCCTTTCCATGCGAACGAGAATCGTAGGCAGAACTATACCGTGACCAAGATTGATCATCGGGCTGCTGATCTGGAAACTGTTCTTGGTCGGGGCCGCGCGCCGCCAAACAATCAGGGCCGCGTTACGCCTGCCTATAACATGGACAACGATGGCGATAAGCCGGCGATGGGCGGCTCGTCATCGCCTTCAGGACTCGATGCGCATACCAAAACCCGCATCTTCAATCTGCAGTCTGGTTACATGGTATTTGCCGGTCAGCGCGACGACGCTTTCTATGGCGACATTCAGTCGATTTTTGATCTCGATTTCTCTTTTGACAAACCAGAGCCTTTCGACAGCCAGGGCGGTTTCAATGTTCACACGATCGTACTGAACATCCCGACCGACGAGCTCGCCCAGAGCCCGATCGTCGGCGTTTATGCCACAACATCGCGGAGAGGTCCCGGCCGGACATTGCGCCAGGTCGGCCGTCAGGGCAATCCGCTGTTTGTCGAGGCACTCGTCGCCATCAAGGACAAGGACGAATATAACAGGTCTTCACCCACAAATGACGAGCGCTTTCGGCCCTATGCAGCGCAGCCCGAGCTTTCGGCGCTGCTCGGTGTCACGCCGATCATTCCCGGTCTGCTCGAGTCGATCTTTATTCCTGACCTGATCAAGGTCGACATGACCACAGATCCTGCACGGCTTTCTGCTGGCGACTCTGGCTTCAGCCGTCTGAGCGTGTTCGGAAACGACGTCCTGAAAAGCACTTACCAGGACCCTTTCAACAACGGCGGCTTTATTCCCGGTGGTTGGCCCAACGGCCGTCGCTTCGGTGACGACGTGGTGGATATTGCCGTCATCGCGCTGGGTGCAGCCGGCAACGGACCTGACTTCTCGAATGTCAACGTCGACAAGGTGACGGACAACGACATCACCTACAATCGCGTTTTCCCTTATGCTGCCACTCCGCACAACGGCCGCAATCATCCCCATCACTAAATTACATCTTCTTCAACACCAATGGACGACGGGTTTAACCCGTCGTCTTTCTCCTTGTTATCGCTCAGCTTAACAACCAAGATAGGCGTCGCTACCCTATGTTCCAATTGCGCTGGGTGCTTGTGCTCTTTTCGGTTCTTACCACAGCCGGTCAGTCGCTGGCTGAACCTGTGCGGCCCGCGGACGACTCCACCGAGTTGGTGAGGCTTTCACAGCGGCAGGTGGAAAAAAACCAGACATTTCGTACCTCGCAGGCGGCACTGGCGAAAAATCGCAACGACCTTGCATTGGCGGTGGATATCGCCCGGCAAGCCATTGAAGAGGGCCGGAGGAACGCCGATCCACGGTTCTACGGCCAGGCACAGGCCACGCTAGCACCTTGGTGGGATAAGCCTGATCCGCCACCCGAGGTAAGGGTGCTCCGCGCCGTTATCCGGCAAGCATACCATGAATTTCCAGCAGCACTCGCCGACCTTGATGCGATCCTGAAATCGAATGCTGACGATCCGCAGGCGAGGATGTCGCGGGCCTTCGTGCGGATGGTGACCGGCGATGTTGCCGGTGCCACGGAGGATTGCAATCGCTTGCCGCTTACTGTTGGGGCAATCGTTCGCGAAGTGTGCAACGCGCGGTCTGCGGCACTCTCGGGTTCGGCGTCTGAAGGCATCAAGAGGCTTGTCGCGGCACTGGAATCTGACCGGCGGCCGCAGGAAGCCATGCGGCGGTTTGCAAATGCCGTTTTGGCGGACCTCAGCCTCGCACAAGGGCAGCAAGGTGCTGCTGACGGTTACTTTGCTGCTGCATCCGAGGGTAATTTGCCTGACATGTCATTGCTTGCTGCGCATGCTGACAGTCTGCTCGACCGCAACGACCCGCATGCAGCATTGGCTTTGCTCGACGGCAAAACCGATGTGGACATTCTTCTTCTGCGCAAGGTCATTGCCGCCAAGCGCCTCAAGGATCCTCGCTACGCGGAGTGGGCAAAGATCTTGAACGAGCGTTTTGCGGCCTCGGCGGCGGGCGGTGTCAGCGTGCATCTCCGCGAGGAAGCCCGCTTCCGTCTCGATGTAGAGGGTGATGCAAAGACTGCCCTCGAACTTGCGGCAGCCAACTGGCAGGTGCAACGTGAACCTGCCGATGCGAAGCTTTTGCTTGAAGCAGCCTTGGCCGCAGGTAACAAAGCTGCTGCGCGCCCGGTTCTCGATTTCATCCGCAATACTGGTTTGCAAGATGCACGGCTGGCGCCGCTGGTGGTGCGTGTGGATGGTGCAGAATAATGCCTTGCAGGGCGTTACTTATGTTCCTGTCGCTTTTGGTGCTGCTGTCTTCAACAGGAGCCGCCCCGGCATTAGCTCATTCGCAAAGCTACGGTTTCGTAAGTGTCAGGCTTCAGAACGATGCCGTTACAGGAACGGTGGAACTGGCCGTCCGAGACATCGATACCGCATATGATCTTGATGTAAACCGTGATGCTGCGATCACATGGGGAGAGTTTCGCGTTCGCGAGGCTGAAATTGCGGGTGCCGTCCTCTCGGGGATTAAATTTGGAAGGGGCAATGCATTATGTGTTTTGACTGCCCGGCCTGCGCTCACCGACCAGCGTGGCGGCGAAACCTATCTCGTCTTGCCGTTCGATGGCACATGCGGCGAGTCTGATGACGCGATCTCGATCGAATACAATTTGCTTTTCGATGTGGATGCTCAGCATCGCGGCTTGATCAATCTCGTATCCGAGTCCGGCACGCAAAACTTTGTGATGACGCCGGCAACCCGACGTATCGAGGTCCTGAATTCAGGCAGCGCGCTGTCTTTTTTCCTCACCTGGGTGAAGCACGGCATCGATCACATCCTGATCGGATACGATCACATTCTTTTCGTGCTCACACTGCTGCTTGGCACAGCAGCGCTCAATCGAAAGCAGACGATCGGCGTGCTGCTGATTCAAATCGCACGCGTCGTCACGGCCTTCACGCTGTCTCATTCGGTCACGCTTGCCTTGGCGGCGATTGGCATCATCAATGTGCCGATTGCACTTGCCGAAAGCCTCATCGCAGTTACGATTGCCCTGTCGGCAGTCAACAATATCCGGCCTGTATTTACCCGCCGGATATGGCTGATGGCTTTGTTGTTCGGTCTTGTTCATGGCGTGGGCTTCGCCAACGTCTTGCGAGATCTCGGTTTGCCCCAGGATGCGCTTCTTGCATCATTGCTGGCGTTCAATATCGGCGTGGAACTGGGCCAGGCCATCGTCGTAATCGCGGCATTTCCAGTTATCCTGATGATCACGCGGTGGCGGCGAGGGGGAGGGGTCCTGGTCGGAGCCAATATGGTCATCATCGTGATCGCCGCAATGTGGTTCAGCGACAGAGCTTTCGGCACATCGCTGATGCCGTTTTAGAATAGTTCTGAACGGATGATCCCGGCATTTATCAAGCTTTAATAAGAAAGCAGGCTGCTGGAGCGTCATGCGGCAAAATGGAAAAAGCCCTGTAGCACCAGGATGGGTGGGCTACAGAGCCTTTTGAAATAATCCTTGGCGGAAAATTCCAGTGCTTAATTGTGGCGGCAGATAGATTGTTCCTACGAGCCGACCAATCAATTACGCCCTGATTCGGGATTTCATGGAGCCCGTCTCTTTCGCCTTATCATTGACCGACGCATCTGCAAGTGCCGTTAGCGCTTCATCGGTGGCGGCTTCCTCATCCAGCGTCAGGGTCAGAAGATCCGCAACGTCCGTCATCCCCAGTTTATTGGCCCAGCGCCTGAGGGTGCCATACCGTGTGATCTCGTAATGCTCGACAGCCTGAGCCGATGCCAGGAGGCCTGCATCGAGTGCTGCCGTACCCTTGTACTCCTCCATGATTTCTTCACCTTCCTCGGTGATGCCATCAATAGCGGCACAGGTCTTGCCGACAGCCCGCTTGCCGATGATTTCAAACACCTGCTGAAGGCGTTCCACCTGAACTTCTGTTTCACCGCGGTGTTTCTCGAAGGCGGCCTTGAGATCGGGAGACTGTGCCCCGCGGATCATCTTCGGCAGGGTCTTGAGAATCTTTTTCTCGGCATAGAAAATGTCCTTCAGCGTATCGTAAAACAGGTCATCGAGGGTCTTTTCTGCATTCTTAGCCATGTGCGAAACTCCTTGTTGCATGGATTATTCTGGCGCAATGCGCAGGTGATCGGCGGTAATGAAATTGTTTCAGGTCGGTAGAAGGCCCAATAGCAAGATTGCACGTTAATCGAACTATCAGGCAGCTCGGAGCCGCTTGGGAGAACGAGTCCGCTGAAACAATCTCGATAGAAAAGATTAGTTCCGGATTTGACGCATCCCGCAAAAATGCCAGTGGCCCCTGCAACCCTTATAGCGTTGCGGCGCGGCGTGGAGGACAGGACCGGAACTGGACCAGTGACACCGGTCCTCTTAAATGATGCTTGCGCGAGATTTTTATTGTTCCTGGACGCCATGTGGACGCCAAAAAATCAAGGCTGGCTATACACAGTTCCTAACTGCTTGAAAACAATGGCGCGCCCGACAGGATTGGAACCCATGACCCCCGGATTCGATAGCCCCCTAAATCTGTTCTGGGGGACGACACATGAAAGCTAAGCTGACCACGCCTCGTGATTGTGCCGATGGTTTCCGACATCGTCAGGACGACTGCCGCGCCGGGGCCTTCACACGGGATAGATGCGCCTCGTGTTTCCGGATGCGATCAGTGAAACGATCTCTTCCGCGTCTTCCGCCGAACAGAAATCCTCCGCGATCCAGCGATCGAGCACCCGCGAGATCGCGCGCCGGAACAGGAAGGCGCCGAGGTAGTAGAGTTCGGGCAGGCCAAAGGCATCTGACGAATAGAGCATCTTGGAGAACTTGCCCATTTCGAGAGCTTCGGCGAGTATAGTCTCGGATTGTGGGGCGGCGAAATTCAGGGTGAACCCGACATCGTAATAGACATTGCGGAACACCTCCGAAAGCCAGCAGGCCTCGCGCATGAAGGGGAAGCAATGCAGCAGCGTGATCGGCACGTCCCATTCGTCCATCGCCGCGATAAACGGCGTGAAGTGGGTGGGGTCACATGCATGCATCAGGATGTCGGCATCACCGACCCCCACATGGGCCTGCAGCGGAAACTTTCGTTCGCGGCAAACTTCGCCCGCCGTCCACAGCAAGTGGCAGATGATGGTCGGATCGTCGAGCCGCCATCTACCGGTGGCTTCGGCCTGCTTCATCCAGCGGCCAGCGGCCTCGCTCACCGCGCTGGCTTGAGGTTTCGCGTAGTCAATCTCGAAGGTCGTCCGGTAGGCAACGATAGTCTTCAGCCCTACAACATGCCGCGACCGCTCGCGGAGTGTCTCGGCAAAGGCGCCTGGGAATGCATGGGCAGAGACGCCGCCACGCATGATTTCCTCCGCCAGCGCTTCGATGCGGATAACCTCGAAGGCGGGGACGCCGGAGACTTCCGCCATGGACGGCACGTCGAGGATCATGCCGGCGCGATGCCCGGTGTCGATTAGCAGGTGTGATAGACCGCAACCGCTCATGAGCCTGCGGTTGACCTCGTCCGAACCCAGTTCCTGGCGCCGCCGCACATACTCCGCACCGGAGACCCCCTTTTCAAGCCCCAATACCGGCGCGCAAAAGCGGCGGATGGCGAGACCCACAGGCTTCTGGAAATCGCTCGTGCCATCTGGGGGCGGGCGATAGCTTTCAGAGATGAACTTCTGGAAGTTTACATAGTCGAGGTCATTGCCGGTGATGCCGTGGCAATGATGGTCGATCAGCGGGATCGATGCGGCAAGCTCAATAGGCATCGCGATACCTCGCACAGATCTCTTCCGGCGACTTTCCTTCCATCATGGCGATCTCCTTGCGCTTTACCGATACATAGGATGACAAAAACGTGGGCGCCATCCAGTGTCGGATCGCGGAACTCGCCTCCAGCCGGGCCAGCGCTTCCTCGAGGCTTGTGGGCAGGGCGACGATGCCCAGGGCTTTCATCTCCTCGGGCGTCAGCTCGCTGGGATCGCGATCAACCGGAGTCGGCATCGGCAATCTCGACCTGATGCCGTCAAGCCCGGCGCGGAGAATGGCACCGATGACCATGTAGGGACTAGCTGTTGCATCTGGCGCGCGGAGTTCCATGTTGAATCCAGCTTGCCGCGCGGCGGGACGGGTATCGGGTGAGGGGCAGATGCGGACCGCCGCTTCGCGGTTCTGCACGCCGAAACTGGCATAACCGCAGGACCAGTGATGCGGCCCGAGCCGATAGTAGGATACAGGGCTTCCCGCCACGAGCGCGCAGATGTCCGGCAGGTGCCGCACAAGGCCCGCCACGAAATGCTGCGCGATCTGGCTCGCTCCCGCCGGGCCATCAGGGTCAAAGGCCGCGTTTTTGCCCTGCGCGTCGAGGAAGCTGAAGTGCACATGCGCGCCGTTGCCCACTGCATTGGGCCCGGGCTTCGGTGTGAACGAGGCGCGATAGCCAAGCCGGCGCGCCACTTCGCGGATCACTTCTCGCGTCAGGATGGCGCGGTCCCCGGCCATGGGTCCGACGGCCGGCGCGGTCGACACCTCATACTGGTTGATGCCGTATTCAGGCTCGATGGTCTCCGGCTCAAGCCCGGCCGCCTCCAGGGCCTGCGCCAAGGCGCCGGTGAAGCCTGCGGCCACCCGCATCGCCTCGAGCGAGAAGGGTGTTGCCAATGCGAGGTCCGGGCCAATAAGCAGGAACTCATGTTCGAAGGCCGCAGTAAAGCGAAGACCCGTCTCCGCCTCGAAGTCAGCCAGTGCCGATGTCATGAAGCCACGCGTGCAACACTCCCAGTTCGTGCCGTCATTCAGCATCGAGTCGCACATGAGGATATGGAACGGCGGCGTCCCCGGCCACAGGTCCAGCCGCACCTTGGTCTCGGGGCGCGGCGTTTGCCTTACCTCCGTCAGTGGGCCCCAGGGATTGTCGGCGATATCGTCGAAGGGTGTCAGTGCCTGGCCCGCAGCAGCCCAGCCCAGGCCATTCGCCATGCGCTTTGCCAGACCGGCTGCCGGCACGCCGCGGCATCGCGTGATGCCGACATAATCGCTCCAGCAGAGATAGGCCACATCAGTCGAAGGCGAG
>JBKJQU010000044.1:0-2504 GCA_046594995.1 Aestuariivirga sp. | reverse complement strand
CTGCATAACGCATGCGGCCCTTGCCATGCCAGGTGTTGTAGAGCTCCTGGGACTCACGCGCTCCGGTCTCCGGATCGTCCTGAACAGCGGGGATGGCGTTGCGGTCCATCATGGTCTTGCCGGTCACAAGCGCCATGTTGCGGTTGGAGGCAGCGGCAAACAGCGCATCGGCACTCGCCTTGTGCACCGAACAGAAGGCGAGCGCCGACGTGGTGCCGTGCTGGAACAGACTACCCAGGAAGACCTGTGCAGCGGCAGCGGCATAATCGCCATCGGCGCAAAGGCTTTCCTCGGGAAAGGCAAACCGGGTGAGCCAATCCAACAGGTCCTTTCCCGGTGCGGCCAGCATCCTGTATTGCGGAAAATGGATATGGGCATCAACGAAGCCCGGCATGATCAGCAGATCGCCAAAATCTTCTGCTGCGTGCTGCCGGAACGCATGGGGAAGCAGCGGCTGCGGCCCGCTCCACAGGATCGTGCCATCATCGCCGATGACGATGGCGCCCTTCCCCTCGTGGCGGATGTCGATGTGAGTTTTACCGAAACTCAGCGTCTGGCCCTTGATCACATGGGTCATGGCGCGACCCTGTCTTCAATGCGGAAGCGGAAGATGCGGCAGACTTGCGCGATGGCCATTCCGAATTCGGTTTCCAGTTCGCTGTTCAGACGGTCCGAAAAGCTGCCGAGGATCATGTGCTTCGTCGCGCCCTTCACAGCGAGGATGAAAGGAAAACCAAAGCGCTGCTTGTAGCGGTCGTTGAGAGCGGTGAAGCGTGCGAACTCTTCGGCCGTGAGGGTGGTGAGGCCCGCACCCAGCTGTTCCTTCGATGAGTCTTCCGTCAACCCCGCTTTCGTCGCCAGATCGGGATGGGCACGGACGAGAGCCAGCTGCGCATCGCGGTTTGCAGCTTTCACCGCGCGTTCGAAGCTTTTGATCATCGCATCCCTGTTTGCAAAAGGCCGAAAGCCTGCGGCCTCTCGCGCCACCCAGGCGGAATGTTCCGCCACATCTCCAAAGGCATCAAGAAAGGCTGATGCCCTCATCTCGTTCACGTCTTGAATAACTCTCATTGTTTCACAATCCATGCACCGAGTTTGGCGCGTTCCTCGTCCAGCATTCTGGTCTTGTTGCCGAGGGGCATGGCCTTGTTCTTCACGGCCTGTGTATCAATCTGCGTTGCATAACGGCGGAGGCTTTCAATGGTTTCAAAGGCGATGCCCTTGGGTGCTGCCTTGATCGTGGGATCCGCCGGCTTCGCCGCATGGCAGGTGGCGCAGCGCTGCTGCACGATCGAGAACGCTTCCGTGTCGCTCACTTCGCCCTGATAGAGTGAAAGTCTTTCGGGCTGGGTGAGCATGAGGGCCAAGGCGAGCGCGGTTCCAATGAGCGGAATGGTCCAGGCGATGTCGTGTTGTCTGTCGCCAACTTCGGTGCGTACGAGGAAGTGACGCGTGAGCGCGCCGCCCACCACGATGAGGCCGGCGAGAACCCAGGCATGGGGATGATCGGTGACCATCGTGAAATGGTTGCTCACCATCATCACCAGCACAGGCAAGGTGAGGTAGGTGTTGTGCAGCGAGCGCTGCTTGCCGATAGCGCCGAAACGCGGGTCCGGCGCTTCGCCCTTCAGCAGGGATGCCGTGATCTTGCGCTGGTTCGGGATGATGACCATGAAGACGTTTGCCGCCATCAGCGTTCCGATCAGCGCGCCGATGTGGATGAACGCGCCGCGCCCGGAGAACACATTGGTGTAGAAGTATGCCGCCGCCAGGAACATCGCCAGCAGGCAGGCCGCGAGCAATCCGGTGTTGCGGCCGATCGGCGAACGGCACAAGCCGCTGTAGAGCACCCAGCCGACAGCCAAGCTTGCAACCGAGATCCCAATCGCCTGCCATTGCGTGAGCGGCATCACCTCCTGATTGATGAGGAAGTTTTCGGCCTGCAAGTAGTAAAGCACGATCAGCAGCAGAAAGCCGGTGGCCCAGGTGAGATAAGCCTCCCACTTGAACCAGATCAGGTCCTTTGGCAGCGTTTCCGGCGCAGTCAGGTATTTCCGCACATGGTAGAACCCGCCGCCGTGCACTTCCCAGGCCGCGCCCGCGACACCGGGTGGGAGACTGGCGTGTTTCCTGAGGGAGAAATCCAGCGCCACGAAATAGAAAGACGTGCCGATCCACGCGATGCCCGCGATCATGTGGCCCCAGCGGAGCAGAAGGTTCGGCCAGTCGAGCGATGTGATCGGCGAATTGGTGAGCCACCATGCGAGTGCCATGGCGACGAATATAATCGGCAGTGTCCACGCGATCTTTGCAAGCGGGTCGCCCACCTCATGACGCACGAGGAAGTGGCGGAGAGCCGCACCGCCGACGACGATCAGCCCCACCAGGACCCACGCATTCGGAGCGTCGGTTATCATGGCATAGTGGTTGCTGATCATCATCACCAGCACGGGCAATGTCAGATAGGTGTTGTGAAGCGAGCGCTGCTTGCCAATGGCGCCGAG
>JBKJQU010000003.1:0-14445 GCA_046594995.1 Aestuariivirga sp. | reverse complement strand
TCACCGATGGCACGCTGCTCAAGGTCTATGCCTGGTATGACAATGAGATGGGTTATGCCTGCCGCATGGTCGATCTCGCCTGTCACATGCGCGATCTCGGGCTCTGAGCATGACCTCTGGCACGCGCAACTATGCCATCGTCACCGCCGCCTATTGGGGTTTCACCCTGACGGACGGCGCGCTCCGCATGCTGGTGTTGCTGCATTTCTTCCAGCTTGGTTATTCGCCTTTCACACTCTCGTTTCTCTTCCTGCTCTATGAAGCCGCAGGCATCGCCGCGAACTTCATCGGTGGCTGGCTTGCAACCCGCTTCGGCATCACGCGGATGCTCACCGTTGGCCTCTCCACCCAGATCGTCGGCTTTCTTGTGCTTTCAGCACTGTCGCCGGATTGGGCCGCTGCCCTGTCGGTTGCCTGGGTCGTCGCCGCACAAGGCATTTGCGGCGTCGCCAAGGATCTCACGAAGACCGCCTCGAAGTCGGCGATCAAGGTGGCGGAAGCCGAAGCCCGTGCGGAGGATTCGGAAGGCCGCCTGTTCCGCTGGGTCGCGTGGTTCACCGGCTCCAAGAATGCCATGAAGGGTGCGGGCTTCTTCCTCGGCGGCGTACTGTTGCAAGTTCTGGGCTTCAGCTTGTCGCTGTGGGTCATGGCCGCCGCACTGGCGCTGATCCTTGCTGGTGTCGTGCTCTCGCTGCCGCCGATGATGGGTAAACGCAAGGCCAGTTCCTCAGCGCGCGAGCTTTTCGGCAAGTCGAAAGGCGTGAACCTGCTGGCCGCCGCCCGCATCATGCTGTTTGGCGCGCGCGAAGTATGGTTCGTCGTCGGCGTGCCGGTGTTCCTCTATGCCAGTCAATGGACCTTCACCATGGTCGGCGGCTTTCTCGCGGTATGGACGATATTCTATGGCGTCATCCAGGCCGCGGCCCCTGCCATCATCAGGCGCAGCGCTGATGGCTTATCGCGCGAGGTGCCCGCCGCACGGCTGTGGTCGGCACTGCTGGCACTCGTTCCCGCCCTCATCGTGCTGGTGCTTGCAGTTGACATTCCCATCAGGCAGGATCTCATTCTTGTCGTCGGGCTGGCCGTCTTCGGCGCGGCCTTCGCCATCAACTCATCCGTCCATTCCTACCTGATCCTCGCCTATGCGGGCTCGGAGAAGGCCGCTGAAGACGTGGGCTTTTATTATGCCGCGAACGCCGCAGGCCGCTTCGGCGGCACGTTGCTTTCAGGATTGCTCTACCAGTGGGGAGGCATCGTTGCCTGCCTCACAGCCTCTGCCATCATGCTGGCTCTTTGCTTTGCGGCAACGATATTCTTGCCCGTCAGACGCAAATTCTGACATGTGAACCCTTGTTTTGCCTAAAAATATGGTGGACGATGAGAGAGGCATTCATAAGCAATATCAATGCGTTAATTTCCCGCACCTCGCTTATGGGTCTCTTTGAATTCATTCAGTCATTTTGAATGACGCCCGCACCAGTTAAATGAGAACTTGCCGCAAGCCAACGTGGGCAGAGTGGTCCAAGGCGGATCTAAGCGTGCCAATCGATATGTCCTTGGTCCATCCCCTGCTTCGCATGATCGGAATCGCCGCGCTGTTCGACCTGAGGATGATTTCCAAGGCGGATGCCAACTCGTTCTCGGTGAGTTCCTTCGCTATGGCGATCATTTGAACAGATAGTGAACGACATCCGATCATATAACAAGTTGCAACAAATGCACCGGGCGAAACCTGAACGTCGAAAGGAGTTGGATTGGCAACGCCTATAAATGAGGCGGAGACGCGGGCATAGGTGTTTGCCTCGGCCTGCGGCAGCGCGGTGACGCCCCTACCCTCGCCAGCTCTGCCAGGCTGTCATCCAATGTTCAGGGTGCCGTGCTTAACGAGCTTTGCATACTTGACCTGCGTCATCCAGAAGCGGGCAAAATGGCAGATCAAGGAACGGGTTAAATGGCAGACTCTCTTGAACTGATCCAACGTCGTGTTTCAGATGAAATCCGCGAGGGCATCACTGTCGATGTCTATCGAATCGCAGCTACGCTCCAACAATCCTGCCCTGATTTACCCCAAGATGTCATTGTGAAGGAAGTATCTGCGGCAATCGCCAAGGGAAACGGCAATGCACTTTGGAACAAGGACTAGGAAGAGCGGAAGCGTTCGCCAAAGTTGAGAACTGCTGAGCATACAGTAGGCGGGAGGCGACCCAAACAGGCAGGAGGTGGAAGCGGATCGCCTCCCTAGTGAGGGAGCAATCTTGTCTCCCTACCAACACGAACAGCCTGCGCCCGTATGGTTAATGATAGGTTAATAGGCTAATTGGCAGTTGCTCGTGGTCGCATCGCTGATTATTGAAGCTTTTTAGTCTTCCAGAAGGTATCGTTCCAAGCAGATAGTCCACGAGACTAGGGAGTTGAGCCGATCTCCATCTTCACCAGATGACACGCGGCGCGGTGCTCTTCAACACTCCGCAATTCCGGGATTTCCCTGTTACAGGGTTCAAAAGCATGAATGCAACGTGGGTGAAACGGACAACCTGACGGGACACTTTCAGGATTCGGTGGATCACCCGAAAGGATGATGCGCTGTTTGCGCCGATTTACATCAATCTCGGGCACGGAGGAAATAAGTGCCTGCGTGTAAGGATGAAGCGGCTTGCCGAATATGTCTTCGGCGCGTCCCTGCTCCACAATCCGCCCAAGATACATGACGGCAACCCTGTCGCTCACATGCTGAACGACGGATAGATCATGCGAGATGAAAATATATGAGAGACCCAGACGCTGCTTGAGATCATCGAGCAGATTGAGAATTTGCGACTGGATCGAAACGTCAAGCGCTGAAACAGGCTCATCTAGCACGACGAGCTTGGGCTCAAGCGCGATGGCCCTGGCAATACCGATACGCTGGCGCTGGCCGCCGGAGAATTCATGCGGATAGCGGCTGCCGGCCGATTGATCGAGGCCGACGAGATCGAGCAACTCCTTCACCTTGACGCGGCGCTCCGCCCTGTTGCCGGCGTAATGAATATCGAGCGGTTCAGCGATGATGTCAGCAACCGTCATGCGGGGATCGAGCGAGGCGTAAGGGTCTTGGAAGACGATCTGGATATCCCGCCGCCTGCGCTGCATCTGGGCCTTGCCGAGCGCCAGCAGGTTCTCACCCTCGAACCGGATTTCGCCGCCGGTCGGTTCGATGAGCCGCAGCAGCATGCGGGCGAGCGTCGATTTTCCGCAGCCCGATTCACCGACAATCCCCAGCGTCTCGCCCTTTGACACGGCGAGGCTCACATCGTTCACCGCTTTCACGACGCCCTTGCCGTCACGCGAGGGATAATGTTTCGACAGGCCCCTGGCCTCCAGCAGGCTCATGGCACGGGGTTCCAGCAGGCAGCGGCTTGCGATCCCATTTGCATCAGCTGCGGCAATTCGATGCGACAGCGACCGGTTACGCGATCGCAGCGGTCGGCAAAACTGCAGCCGATGCCGCGGCGTCCCGGCGGGGGCACAAGGCCGGGAATGCTGGGCAGCCGCTCACCCTTCTTCGCGCGGCGCGGCGAGGAATTGAGGAGCCCCGCCGTATAGGGGTGACGAGGCTTGCCGAGGATCGCTCCAGCAGTTCCAGTCTCAACAATGCGGCCGGCATACATCACAGCAATATTGCGGCTCATCTCCGCTACCATGCCGAGGTCATGCGTGATCAGCATGATCGCCAGACCCAGGTCGCTCTGCAGCGATTTGAGCAATTCCATGATCTGCGCTTGGATCGTCACGTCAAGCGCCGTCGTAGGCTCGTCCGCGATCAGCAGCTTTGGCTTGCAGACAATCGCCATGGCTATCATTACGCGCTGGCGAAGCCCGCCCGACAATTCATGCGGATATTGATCGAGTCTCCGCTCGGCATTGCCGATGCCAACCTTGCCAAGCACTTCGATGACGTCACCAATGGCGTCCGCATATGAATGGTCTCGATGCAGCACCAACACCTCGGCTATCTGCCTGCCGATGCGTTGCGTTGGATTGAGGCTCGTCATCGGCTCCTGGAAAACCATTCCGATGCGATCACCGCGGATCTTCTGCATCCGCTTCTCGCTAACCTTCGCGAGGTCCTCACCCTCTAACAGAATCCGCCCCGCATCAATGCGCGAGGGCGGGCTGGGCAGCAGGCGCATGATGGTCTGCGCGGTCACGCTTTTACCGCAGCCCGATTCACCGACGATGCCCAGCGTCTCACCGGCGGCAAGCGACAGGTTCAGATCTTCCACGACGCGGATGGGCCCCTGCTCCGTATTGAATCCGATCGTCAGGCCTTCAACGCTGAGCAGCGTCTTCTCCGTCATTCGAAGACGACACGCGGGAAATAGAAGGACACAATCCAGTTCGGCATGTCGACGATCTCGCTGATGCGAAGATCGCCGCACACGCTGCACAGCATATAGGCGTCGACCGCATTCATGTTGTAGCGCTTCGAGAGCAGGTCAATCATGCCGGAGACAGCGGCTTTGGCTCCCTCCATAAGCTCGGGGCCAATGCCCGTCGTCACCTCATAGCCCTTGGTATCGAGATGGCGCGATACAGGACCGGGCGTGGTGAAGCGCGGGAAGGCGAGCTTCGCACCCTTGATCAGTTCGAACTTCGCAGCAAGCGAGCAAGGACTTTCAATCGCGGTGCCACACACTTCTCCATCGCCCTGCGTAGCATGCGTGTCACCGACGCTGAACAGCCCGCCAGCCACTTCGACGGGAAGATAGAGTTCGGTGCCAGCGGAAATGTCGCGGATGTCGAGATTGCCGCCCATGCGGCGCGGTGGCACGATCGAATGCTGTCCCACTTCGGCGGGTGCCAGCCCGATGGTGCCAGCGAAAGGCTTCAGCGGCACGCGGCCACCCGGGCCATACATGGCGGGCGCAAGTGTATCGGCGTCGTATTTCCAGATATGCAGTGCCGGGTCCTTGAACTGGTCCGCGAGCAATCCGAAGCCTGGAATATTCGCTGTCCATCCCCAGCCCGAGGGTGCGAAGTGAAGCAGCGTCACCTTGATGGCATCGCCCGGTTCCGCACCCTCGACATAGACGGGCCCTGCCACCGGATTGACCTTTGCGAAATCCAGCGTGGCAATGTCGGCCACCGTCGAGCTTTGCGTCAGCTGCCCGCCCGAGGAATCGACCGGATGAAATTCGATCGATTCTCCCGGTGCCACGCGCACCACCGGCTTGTTGTCGCGGTTCCAGCCATAGTGGCACTGATGGTTGTGGATTGTATGGTTGCAGCTGTGCTTTTGCATATCTGAGCCTCAAGAAGTGGCGCCCTCCTCCACTGCGGAGGAGAGCGCGATAGCGTTGCTCACTGTGCGTCCTTGGCGAAGATGTAGTCGTAGTTTACCGGAATGTGGATCGGATCGGTGAACAGCGCAGGGTCGCCGCCCAAGCGTTCCGAGTGATAGGTGAAGCGCTTCTCGTTGAAGATTGGCGCCCAGGGCGCATCTTTCAACACGTCATCGAAGATCGCCTTCCACTCGGTGATGCGGGCATCCTTCTGGTCGTCCTTTACCATGGCATCGGCATTCGCGGCGCGGGCATCAAGCGACTCGTTGCAGTACTTCGACCAATTCCAGCCGCCTTCGACCGCACCCGCACAGCCAAGAATACCGTAGTAGAAGTTGGCCGGATCGGGAAAGTCCGCAATCCACGCCATGCCGCCGGACCAGATCATCGGCGCCTTGCCGGAGCCGCCCGCCGCGATCACTTCGGCCTGCGCCAGCGACCGGATTTCGGCCTTGATGCCAACTGCCGCAAGATCCTGCTGGATGGCTTGTGCAATACGTGGGTTGGGGTCGACGTTCATGGTGTAAAGCTCGGTCGTGATCTCACCAGCCCCGACTTCCGCCAGAAGCTTCTTCGCGCCTTCGGGATCATAGGCATAGCCCTTGTTGTCAGCGTTGTAGGCTGGCATGGCTGGCGGTAGCGCCTGCGAGGCCGGTGCGGCGCGATTGTTGATCAGCCGGACGATGCGTTCCTTGTTGATCGCCATGTTGACCACCTGACGAACCTTCAGATTGTCAAAGGGTGCCAGCTTCACGTTCATGGTCACATATCCGGTGTGAAGCTGGTTACCCTCGGCGATCAGGTCCTTTGCTGCGGGGTCCGCCATGATCTCTGTGAACTGTGCCGGCGGAATGCCATCACCCACGACATCGATCTCGCCCTTCTTCAGCCGCAGCACGGCGACCGTCGGGTCCTGTCCGAATTCGAATGTCAGCTGATCGAGGTATGGAACGCCGGCGCGGAAATAATCCTTGTTGCGTTCCAGCTTGATGTTCTGTCCGGGCACCCACTCCACAAACTTGAAGGCGCCGGTGCCAACGGGCTTTTTGCCCCAGTCGGCGCCCGCGGCCTCCACGTCTTCTTTCGGCACGATGTAGCCAAAGTTGATCGCCATCAGATGCAGGAAGGTCGCGTCCGGGCGCGAGAGCTTGAAGATCACGGTCTTCTCATCCGGAGTTTCGATGCCGTTCAGCGTGGCAACCTTGCCGCCCACAACGTCGTCATAGCCGCCGATCATGCCGAAGTAGCCGCCGCCCGGGCTTTGCGTTGCCGGATTTACGGCGCGCTCGAAGGAATACTTCACGTCAGCCGAGGTCATCACCCGGCCATTGTGGAACTTGACCCCATCGCGCAGCTTGAAAGTGTAAGTCAGGCCATCGTCGGAAACCGTGTAGCTTTCGGCCAGATCGGGTTCCAGTTCAGTCGTTCCGGGCTTGTAGTCCATGAGGCCGTCGAAGATCGACTTGATCACCGACCAGTTTTGCCAGTCATAGCCCACATGCGGGTCCAGCGTGGTCAGGTCATTGTTGAAGGTGATCGTCGCGGCACCGCCCTGCTTCGGCGCCTGTGCAAGCGCCACGGGAGCCGCAGCGAGCAGTGCCACGGCGGCAGCGGCGGAAATCAGCAGTTTCTTCATCGTGTTTCTCCCTGTTTCGTTTTCGTGTGGTGAGAGCATATCAGCGCAGGCGGATACGCGGGTCAATGAGCGGTGTGACCAGATCTGCAATGAGATTTCCGAGGATAATGAAGCATGCGGCCACCATCGTCACCCCCATGATGATGGGGATATCGAGAGACTGGATGGCCTGCCACATCAGCTGCCCCACGCCTGGCCAGCCAAAGACATTCTCGACCACAACTACACCGGACATGAAGATGCCGACGTCGAGTCCGATCATGGCGATGATGGGCAAAATCGCGTTGCGTAACCCATGCCGCATGATCACGCGCCATTCGCTCATCCCCTTGGCGCGCGCGGTGCGGATGTAATCGTTCCGCAGCACTTCGATCATTGAAGATCGCATCATGCGCGAATACCAGCCGCCGCCCGCAAGACCCAGCGTCAGCGCGGGCAATACCAGATGCGAGAAGCTGCCGTATCCGCCAAGCGGAAACCAGTTTAGCACATAAGCGAACAGATACAGCAGCGTGAGGCCCAGCACAAATTGAGGCGTTGAGACGCTAACGAAGGACAGCGTCATCGCCACCTTGTCGGCTGTGCGGCCCCTGCGGCTCGCGGCATAGATTCCGGCGGGGATACCGATCAGCAATTCGGCTACGATCGCCGCCAGCATCAGCAGCAGCGTCGGCGGCAGGCGCGATGCGATGAGCGGGCCCACATCGGATTTGCGGGCATAGGATCGGCCGAGATCGCCTTGCACCAGACGCCCAAGGTAGCGGACATATTGCTCATGTACCGGACGGTCGAGACCAAGTTGCGCGCGGATCTGCTCTCTCACCGCGGGCGTCGATTTGCTGCCTGCAATCATCGCCACTGGATCGGCGGGGATCATATAGGTCAACCCGAAGGTGACAATGCTGACTCCCAGCAGGATGAACAGCGATGCACTGATCCGTTTTGCGAGATAGGAGAGCATCAGCCTCTCCCTCTCTGCGTCGGGTCCAGCGCATCGCGGAGACCATCGCCCACGAGGTTGAAGGCCAGCGCCAGAATGAGGATCGCCGCACCCGGAATGAACACCAGCCAAGGCGCATTGAGAAAATAAGACTGGCTCTCGAAGATCATCATGCCCCAGGCAGGTGTTGGGGGCTGCACGCCACGGCCCAGGAAAGAAAGCATCGACTCAAGAAGCACCGTGGTCGCGATGCCCAGGGTCGCATAGACGATGATGGTCGGCACCAGATGCGGCAGCAGGTGCCGCCGGAGGATGCGGCCCGTTCCGGCACCCAGCGCGCGTGCCGCCTCGATATACTCGCGTTCGGACAGAGAGACCGTCTCGGTGTAGATGACGCGCGCGATCTGCACCCAGTTCACCAGCGCGATGACAAGGATGACGATGTTGAGGCCGGGCTTCAGGATCGCCGCCATGGCGATGGCGAGAAGCAATGGAGGAAATGCCATCATGAGGTCCGTGAGCCGCATGATGGCCGCGCCCACGTAGCCACGCATGTAGCCAGCGATCAGCCCGAGCGTCGTGCCGATCAGGACGGCAAGGCCATTGGCGACGATGCCGATCATCAATGACGTCTGCGCGCCATAGAGTAGCCGCGAAAACTGGTCCCTGCCATTCGTGTCGGTGCCGAACCAGAATTCTGCGTTAGGGGCGAGCGGAGAACCCTCGAGCGTCAGGCCCTCGAAAAACTGTTCGGACGGATCATAAGGCGCGATCAGAGGCGCCGCAGCGGCAGACAATACAAACAGGGCGATAACGATCAAACCCACGACCGCAGGCCTGTCGCGACGAAAGCGTCTCCAGAAGTCCATCATACCAGGCAGGCACCAGAATTCTCACGAACGCAAGCTTCGCAGCGTCGTCCGGCTGTTTCAGGCAGTTATGATGTGAAACGAGCGTGCCTGCAAGACGCCTGTCCACCGGCCTATGTTCAGCAGCGGGGACAGTGCCCGTTGCCCTCCTGCCTTGATTAGTGGAAACCACAATCCGCGTGCACAGCGGCGTCCATCCCCTGGTCGGAGTTCTACAGGACTGCTGCATTGGCATTGACGAAAGAATTGCGCGTGCGGAGTTCGATTGACGAGGCTACATCATCAGCCATTTCACTGCCAGATACAACTTCCGCCATCTGCTCCACTGGAGGACGTTACTTTTGCGCATCATCATGGCTGTCCTATTCGGCGCGCTAGACCTCAATTGGCGCGAAACCTGGATTGCTCACAGCAGTCTAACCAGATCAGCTTCATCACACTCAGTATCTTAATAGAAACTGTCTGCTCACTATTTAAACGCCCTCCGACACCCAGCCGCTCCATTGTGGAGACCTTACCAGCGAAGTGACCAGTGGTCCAAGGCGGATAGGCTAAATCGCTGCCAGCACAGGCGTCATTCCAATGAAGAGCATCGAAATCCCTCTAGGGTCAGGACTCATCGATTGAGATAGAAGATGAAGCTGGCTGCGATACAGATGGCGGAGAAGAAGGTGTGGGCGCAGCGGTCATAGCGGGTTGAGATACGCCGCCAGTCCTTGAGTTTGTCGAACATGTTCTCGATCTTGTAGCGGGTCTTGTAGAGTTGGTTGTCGAAGGCGTGCTGGATCTTTCGGTTTCGCTTCAGCGGAATGCAGGCCTTGATGTTCCTGGCGGCCAGCGCCTGGCGGAACTACCGAGCCCATAGCATAAACACGGTCGAAGACATTGCAGATGGCATGAAACGATGAGCTGAGATTGGGTCCGCCTGGACGTTGCAGTAATCAGCGCCTCAGCAACGTCTTCAACTTGAACCTGGCTTGACGAGCCTTGTTGTTGAATCCATTCAAGCTCATCAATCGCAGAGACGCGCTAGTTTGTGCGAGAGAAAACACAAGATCAGCTACGTTAACGCGGTCAGGCCAGAGATAGTCAATCACATGGCTACCGTTTGTCGCAGCGTCAAGCCGTTGCGCCCAGCGTTCGGTGAGGAAGCTCCTGATTACATCCTGCTCAATCAACAGACCTGCGCCATAGCTCGAATAGGCTTCGTCGTAGGCGCCCTTTACCGTAAATCCCGTGCTACCCGAAAACACAATCACACCCCCTGCTATGGGCTTTCCGTCGAGCAGCAGAAGATCGACGCGACTTGTGTGTTCACCGCCCGACGGACCAAACGCGCGTTCAGCGAATGACCTGGTGACAGCATCGCAGGCCAATGCCGTTCGGCGCTTGCCTTTCCAGCCGCTCGCTTCAAGAAACAGAAAGGACTGAACTGCCTCGGCAAGACCCGGTCCCGACCTCTCGGTGCGTAGTGTGAGCCTACCCATTTCTTCGAGGCGACGGCGATTGCGGGACAACTCTCGGCGACGCTTGGCACTTACATGCGAAGTCATGTGCTCTTCAAAACTGGGACCAACACTCAGCGAGGCGCGTTCGAACTTCCGTTCAAGCGAGAGCGGCGCTCCCCGGGCAGCAAGCGCCCGCTGCAACGCAAGGCAGACTGGGCCATCGGAATTCACTTCGGGAAACACGCACTCAGCGCGCGTCAGTGTAGAGAGAGCATCGATAATTGCTCCAGCTGCTGCTTCCGTCTGGCCCGCATCGAGAAGTGGCAGGCAGTTGAAGGTATAGTCCGTCTGCCACGCCTTAGCAGCAGCGGTGATGCCAGGAACGGCAATTCCTTTCACGACCACGGGCAGCATAGCAATTAATTGGTCCCCGTCCCAACCAGTAAGAATCCGCACATCGGTATTTGCCGCCACAGTGTCGAGCAATGGCAACATGTAGTTCGGCGTGTAGTATACGTTGTCTTCAGCACTCCGCTGGCATAGGTTGTTCCATTGCGGAAGCAAGCTCGGCAGCATCGTCCGATCTAGAACAATCGTCACAACACCTGAAACATCGGGCGTCAGCATCTGTTGTGCTCCATTCTGATCAAAATGGCAGCCGGAACTTTCTGGCCATACCTTTCAGCCACTTCGCCCGTTCGTAGAGTTTTGGGTCGGTCGCCATGCGCGAGCGTGCCGCCGCTCGGAGCTGGATCATCTTCTGCAGCAACTTGCCACGCGCGGTCAATGCCAGCGTGGAGGTCTCAAGCACAATATGTTCATCGCACCATTCGGATTTGTACGATTCATCACCCAGCGCAAGATCGAGGCGCTTGACGCCCAGTTCGCTGCACTTGTTCATTAGCTCCATCAACAGATGCGTGCCGGGAGAATGGCGTGTTTCTATCTCGCTCGTCATCGCCATCTGGTAAAGCAACCATTCGCTGCTGTTGCGGAATCCGAACGCGACAGCAGCGGACTTGCCGCCAACGTCGAGCGCCGCGGCCCAGGTGGAACGAGTGACATCGCTGCTGAAGTAGCTGACAATAAACTCCTGCACGGTTTCGCCCGCAAAAGGATCCCAATGGCCAAGCTTCTTGAGCTGGCGGGATTTGGCATTGAGACACATGTCAATGAGGCCCTTCGCTTCCAATTCTGTGGCAGCAATCCTTAAACTGATGACTCCGGCATTCTCGAGTGCCATGCGTTTGTCGCGCAAGCGGCGCCTCGTCTTGGCGCTTCGCCGCCGCCGGTAAGCTGCCTCCCATGTCTCGCCAGGCAGAAAATTGATGGCATGTGCACCCGCGTGATATGGCATAGAGCCTGGCAGCAGAAATGGATTGGAAATACCGCCAATAGAACGAGGCTGCTTCGGGACATAGACGAGATCGATCCCTCCAATACGTTGGGCAATATCACGAAGAATATTCCCTCCATCGAGCCCTGCGATCGTCGCTGCATGAGCCGCGTTCAAGACCGGAGCGCAATAGTCGCTCTGCTGATATGCGGACCACGTGAGAACGCGCGATCCATAGCGCCGGGTGACCATCAGCGGCAAAATGAAAACAGGCTCACCGGCGCTGTAACCAATGGCTGTGACTGGAGTGGAGCCGAGCTCCCGGCCGAGCAGGCTTTGCCAAGCTTCAAGCCAGCCAAATCCTTGGAACGGCGTAAGAGCGAGTGCACCCTCTTTACCGGCGGCATCGTCAGTTTCAGGCAGCACGCCTTCCCTGAGCTCGACAAAATCGATAGTCCTGCCGCCTTGTGCAACGCACAGCGCATCGCGTCGATCGTCATCTGCAATAAGCGGAATCCTTGCCGCTTGTGAGCGATCGGCCGACTTTAGAGGGATCGTGCTGATGTCCTTCTCGACTACTGGATGCATCTGTGTGATGTCCGCGCTAAATTTGCCAACTTGGTGACAGGACAATACAATCTGCATGCTAAACTTTGCTAAAACGTGTCGAGAGGAGTCCATGTTCTGAGGTTTTGCAGCCCGTGGTTAAGAACACGTGCGATCCGCAGGATAATTTGCAATCTGCTGCAATCACAATGCAGATTGCAGTCACACCGGTGTTTACAAAGCGCTTTTCATCTCAGTGTGATCCGGGCGAGGCCTCACTGATCCGGCGATCTTCGCAGAGAGCAACGTAAACTCCCAAAGCGCCGGCTTCAGATCGTCCAAAACGAAGCTGTCTGAGAACTCCGTGCCCCGTAACCACCGCAATGGTTGCAGAGCAAAGTCACCTGCATCACTGAGCCAGACACTGGCATTGGAGAGATTGATGCGTCGCAACCGTTTCAACAGGTTATTGCCGTCGAGCAGTAGGTTTCGGCTCCTGACGCCTGCCTTATAGGGCCGCTCCTCAGGCATCAGGCCATCGACCATCAGATCGTAGAGCCGGTTGGGGTAATCGAGACCCAAGGCCAGCGGCAACGCCATGGACCCCCAGAAACGGGCATTGGTTTCTATTAGAATCCAGTCACCGGAGTTGGAGTTGTGCCGGAACTCTATCATGCACACACCGGTGTGATTCAAACGTTCAATGACCTTGGCACAGGCCGCCCGGAGATCCACGTTAATCTTTTCACTCACACGGAATGAACTCGCCCCGCCCTTGCCTTCCCGAAGTCGACGATGTTGGAAGGCCTGCAGGATTTTGCCCTCTTTGGCCAGCACCGAGACGCCGACACCCTCACCAACGAAAAAGCCCTCGACAATGTAGTGGGCATGTTGGGATATGCTCCCGAGAATACGTTGGACATCGCTCTCGGTATCCGCGATCTCGACGACTTCGCGTGCCTGGTCCTTCTCAGCAAAGAACGTGCGCCGGGGCTTAAGCACCAAGGGCAAGCCAAACCTAGCGATGAGGTCCGCCGCAGTGTCCGACACCTTGAGTCGTGCCGAAGGCGCCATTGAAATGCCCAACCCTTCGCAAAGCTTATGTGTCTCTTCCTTATCGTAAAATCTATCCATTGCATCTTGCGCTGGAATGGCAAGCCGCTGATGCGGAAGCAGTTGGCGGACGGAATCGAGGAAAATAATCGCCGGGTCGGAGCACGGCACGACAATGTCGAAGCTGTCATGGCGAAGGAGGGCAAGCAGCTCATCCCGCCACCGCTGCTGATCAGCATCGAATACCGGCGCCGCATGAACTTTCGAGAGAAAGCGCGACTTAAGCGACGGCGATGGACCATAAGGGAATGCCTCTACCGTCCTTCCCGCGCGGCCGAAGGCCCGGACATTCGACAGGAAGATCCGCATGTCGTCGCCCACCACGAGCACACGCCCGGTCTTTGTCGCTTTCATTCCGAACTCTCCGCACAGTCCACGAAACGGTCATTCGCCAGAATTCCAGAGTATGTGATTAACCAGTTTTCCGGCCAGCCGAAGCCGGGTTCGATCCTAGTGGTCCGGCGTTAAGAAATTCTTGGAATAATGGTTTTGTATTAAAACCGTGGAACCAAACGTGAAAGCAGCCGAACAGGACGAGTTGGGCATATGACTGCGGAACCTCTCGCAGCAAAGCCACCGTCCAACACGGCCCTGCGCAAGCTTCTGGCATCGAACCAGTTGGCAAGTTGGGCCGGCCAGGGACTGGTGAGCGCCATGAATTTCGTGGTGCTGATCATGCTTGCACGCTACGCCGGTGCAATCGAGGTCGGTTACTATGCCGCGGGCTTTTCGATCCTCATAATGGCCATGGTGACGCAGGATTCGCTGGTAACCCGGCCTTACGCCATACAGTTGTTCAAGCCACCTGACGTTCCTGAAGCACATGCCTATGGTGCACTGATCTTCAGTCTCGGACTTTCCGCTACCATAAGCCTCGGCCTCGCTGCGGCTGCCTACGTCATGCACCTGCTCGAGCCGCACGCAAGACTGACAAGCCTGTTCCTCGTGCTCTCGGTGGTGACACCTCTTGCGTTATCCCGGGATTTCGCAAGGCGCTTCTCCTTTGCCCATCTGCGGATGCGACAGGCGCTTGTTCTCGATGCTGCCGCTTCCATCATTCTGTTGCTGCTCATTGTTATTCTGGCGTGGTGTGAATTGCTTGACGCCACTACTGCACTCTTCGCGATTGGCATCGCCGGAGCCTTCGGTGCATTAATCTGGTCGTGGTTCAGTCGCGGCTATTTCACGCGAAAGCCTGGGGCCGCACGGCAAACCGCGAAGCTGAGCTGGTCTTTA
>JBKJQU010000462.1:0-7648 GCA_046594995.1 Aestuariivirga sp. | reverse complement strand
CGGAATGATGTTCATGGACGCAACCTAGACCCCAACCTATAACGCGCGTCATGCTCACCATCACCTCTCCCCACAATCCAACGCTCAAGCTCATCCGTTCGCTCTCCGAGAAGAAGCGCCGTCAGGAGGCGGGCCTTTTCATTGCCGAGGGAACGAAGGTGCTGGAACGTGCCCGGCAGGAAGGCTGGGAACCGGAATATCTTCTCGCCACCACCCATGTGGAACCCTGGGGCAAGGCGGTTCTGATGCGGATGGACGACAAGCTGATGGGCTCCGTCAGCTCGCAATCCAATCCGCTGCGCGAGCTTGGCGTCTTTCGACAGCATTGGGCGCCTGCCGTTGAACCCAAGGGCGTCTGGGTTGCAATCGAGGACATGCGTGACCCCGGCAATCTTGGCACCATCATCCGCACGGCGGATGCGGCCGGCGCGGCTGGCATCATCCTCGTGGGCCAGTCCTGCGATCCTTGGAGTACCGATTGCATCCGTGCCACCATGGGCTCGGTCTTCGGCGTGCCCCTGGTGCGGATGGAACTGAAGCCCTTTCTTGACCTCTGCCGCACCTGGCATGGAGAGAGCGTCGGCACCCACCTGGAGGCCACTGAGAGCTATCGCCGCACCTACAGGTCACCAACGCTCCTCGTCATGGGCAGCGAGGGCAAGGGACTCTCCGATGCGGCAGCGAAGGTCTGCTCGACCCTCGTCCGCATCCCTATGCCCGGCAAGGCCGAATCGCTCAATGTCGCCATCGCCACCGGACTCATGTTGTTCGAAGCCATCAAGGCCTGATGGCCGCGCGCGTCACGGGCAGTCGGAATCTCTCACGAAACGGGCTTTAACCCACCCACGCGTAACACGGTCGCCATCATAGTGGCTCACCGGGCACCAGCGGTTGGCCCAGGGTTGGTTCAGCGGCCTGCAGGCCGCATCGAGATGAATAATGCCGTGGCGGCGCGGTACGAGAATGTCGACGATTCGCGATTGGGCCGATGGCCTCGACCGCATGTTCAGCGCGTCATTCCGCGCAACATTCACGACGACGAGACAACCCGGGCCGGAGGTTGCCAACGCGGGTGCGGCCACCGGAATCGCAAACAATGTCAGGTAGGCGGCAATCAGCAGGTGCTTTTTCATGGTGAACTCCTCTTGTCGCTTTCTAGAATCAGCCGCCTGAACCGTCGATGAACGGGCTGGGTGATGAGCCCTGCTCACCACCACAAGGCTCTTTTACCCTTGAAAACAAACGTGGCCCGGTGAAGAGGATTGACTGGACCTTGAGCACGGGCGCGGGAGAGTTCTATTCTTGGCCCCAGCAATTCCGGAGATCGAAATGAAGTCGCATGCGCGTGTGGTGATCGTTGGCGGTGGCGTGATGGGCGTGGGGCTTCTCTACCACCTCGCCCTGGAAGGCTGGACCGACATCGTTCTGATCGAAAAGGGTGAGCTCACATCTGGTTCCACCTGGCATGCTGCAGGCCAATGCCCGCATTTCAACGGCTCGCTGAATATGACAAAGGTGCACACCTACGGCACCGAGCTTTACGCCAACCTCGAAAAGCTCACCGGCCACGCCGTGTCCTGGCACGGTTGCGGCGGTTTGCGCCTGGCCACAACGGACGAGGAAGTGAACTGGCTGAAATACGTGTACGGCATCTCGCGCCTTGCCGGATACGAGTGCGAAATCATCGGCCCATCCGAAATCCCGCAGTACCATCCCTATCTCGAAACCTTCGGCCTCAAGGCCGCCTTCCGCACCGTCCATGACGGTCACGTGGCCCCTGCCGACATCACCAATGCCATGGCGGGCGGCGCCCGCAAGCTCGGTGCTGAAATCTACCGCCGCACCCGCGTCAGCGATATCAAACTGCTGCCAAATGGCGAGTGGCGCGTCTTCACCGAGAACGGCAACATCGACTGCGAGCATGTGGTAAATTCTGCAGGCTCCTATTGCGATGTGGTGGGTTCCTGGACGGGCCATAACGTGCCCATCGCCAACATGCTGCACCACTACATCATCACCGAGCCATTGAAGGAACTGATCGACTTGCAAGTGGAACTGCCCGTCGTGCGCGATCCCTATTCCCACGCATATTTGCGCGAGGAAACCAACGGCGTGCTCGTCGGCCCCTATGAGACCGCCACCGCGCATGTCTGCTGGGATGGGAAGCCCCCGCGCTGGGATTATGAAAGCGAACTCGAAGCTCCTGAACTTGATCGCCTCATGCCGTGGCTGGAAAAAGCCACCGAGCGCCTGCCGCTCTTTGGCCAGTCCGGCATCAAGTCCATCGTCTCGGGTGCCATCACCCACACGCCGGATGGCACCTATCTTTCAGGCCCCGCACACGGGCCGAAGAACTACTGGATGCATTGCGGCGCATCGATCGGCATCTGCCAAGGCGGCGGTGCGGGCAAATACCTCGCGCAATGGATGGTGCACGGCCAGGCCGAGATCAACATGCGCGAGTTCGATCCACGCCGCTTCGGCAACTGGGCCACGAAGGACTATACGGCGGAAGTCTCCGTCGCCGACTATCACCACATGTATTACTGCTACAAGCCGGCCGAACAGCACGAAGTGGGCCGTGGCCTCCGCAAGTCGTCGCTCTATGACAGGCTGAAGAACGAAGGCGCGCAGTTCGCGCAGATCTTCGGGTGGGAGCGCCCGCGCTGGTACGACAAGTCGGGCAAAGGCGAGGATTTCTCCTACCGCCGCTCGAACTGGTGGAACGCAGTGAAGGAAGAAGCCCTCGCCGTGCGTGAGCGCGTCGGACTGATGGACCTTTCCACCTTCTCGAAGTACGACGTGAAAGGCAAAGACGCCCACGCCTTCCTGGAACGCATCTGCGCCAACAAGATTCCTGCGAAAGACGGCGGCATCATTCTCGGGCATCTGCTGAACCCGTATGGCTTTATCGAGTCCGAAATCACGGTCACACGCCTTGGCGCCGATCATTTCTATGTCCTCTCCGCTGCCGTGGCGCAGCTTCACGATTACGACCAGCTCAACTGGCGCAAGCGCGATGATGAGAAGGTGACCATCACCGACATCACGGATGACTACGGCGTACTGGTTCTTGCAGGCCCCCTCGCCCGCGATGTAATGGCGCATTGCACCACCGCCGACCTCACCAACGCCTCATTCCGCTGGCTCACCGGCAAGGTGGTGAATGTGGCAGGCGTCGATGGCGTCCGCCTGCTCCGCGTGAACTACGTGGGCGAATTGGGCTGGGAACTGCACGTGCCGATGGCCGAAATGCCCAAGGTGTTCGATGCGCTGATGGCGGCGGGCAAGCCTCACGGCATTCGCCTTTTCGGCACCTATGCGATGAACTCGCTCCGCATGGAAAAATCCTATCGCGGCTGGGGTTCGGAACTCACCACCGAGATTGACATGATCGAAGCTTCGATGGAACGCTTCCTCCGCCTTGACAAAGAAGACTTCATCGGCAAGGCGCCGACGCTCTCGAACAAGCAACGCGGGCCCCGCATGAAACTCGTCTACATGGAAGTCGAGAACACCGATTCAGACTGCATGGGCAACGAACCCGTATACCACGGTGGCAAGGTCGTAGGCGTCACCACGTCCGGCGCATTCGGCCACAAGGTCGGAAAATCATTGGCTTTCGCCTATGTGCCGCCGGGGCTTGCCAGCGATGGAACGGCCTTCGACGTGATGGTCTTCACCGAGATGCGCAAGGCACGCATCATCCCCGAGTCGGTCTGGGATGCCGAGAACGCAAGGCTGAGGGCCTAGCGGCGCGGCGCCGCTGCCGCTAAGTCCGGCTCATGGAATCCCGCTCCGCCCATCCGCTGCTCGGCATCGGACTCATGCTCCTCGCCATGTCGATCCTGCCATTTCTGGATGTGGTGGCGAAGTTTCTGGGCCAGCAGGGCGTACCCGTCCTCCAGATCGTCTGGGCGCGGCTGTTCTTCGGCACCTTCGTCACTCTACCCTTTGCGCTGAAGCTGGTGGGGCCCAAAGGTCTCGTGCCCAACATGCCGGTCATGCATACGGCCCGCGCGCTGTTCCTCATTTCGGCGACCGGGTTCTTCTTCTGGGGCCTCCAGTACCTGTCGATCGCCGATACACTGTCGATCTTCTTCGTGCAGCCTCTGATCGTCACCATGCTGTCGCCATTGGTGCTGGGCGAGAAGGTCGGCATAAGGCGCTGGATGGCGGTGCTGATCGGTTTCATGGGCACGCTCATCATCATCCGCCCCGGCTTTCAGGAACTGAACCCCGGCGTGTTCATGGCGCTGGCCGCAGGCACATCGCTGGCGATCTATATGCTTCTGACGCGGAAGATATCAGGGTCTGCTCCCGCGATGGTAACGACCTTCTACACCAGCCTGATCGGCGCTATCATCATGTCGGTGATTGTTCTCTTTGTCTGGCAGCCGGTGACGCCTGAGCAATGGGGCCTCTTCGTGCTGTTGGCCTTCATTGCCAATGGCGGACACTACCTGATCGTGAAGGCCTACGACTATGGCGAGGCCTCGCTGCTGGCGCCTCTCGCCTATACCGAAATGATCATGGCAGTGGCCGCCGGCTGGTACTTCTTCGGCGACTTCCCTGATCTCTGGACATTTGTTGGCGTCGGCATTCTCATCGCTTGCGCCATCTACATCTCGATCCGCGAAAGGGCCCGCAACATCGAGCCCATCCGAGATTTCGAACAGCCGTGACCGAACTCAGCGCGGAAGGCCTTCGAAGCACACTTCCGCGATGCCCTTGAATGTCGGAATCGCGCGGTAGGTCATCTCGATCCTGTCGATGCCGCGGTTCTCGCCGTCAAGTGTGATGGGGTTCGAGACAGCACCCGGCGGAATGGTCACCCGCGCCTTGATCTGCTGGGCTTTACCATTCGGGAACACCACGCGCAGATCCAAGAATTCGACAGGCGCCTGCCGCACTTTCACCCGGATGGCACTGAACCGGCCCTCCTGCCGCCCCACGCGCAGTGAATCGCGGTCCACCTGGAAGCGCACATCCTTGCAACCAAGCCGTTCCCATTTCGCCACTTCAAGGCCACCACCGCCCTCTACGCCGAAAAACTGGATGCGCGCTGGTCCCTTCGCCAGGTAGGTGACGATTATCTGCTTGATGGCGCGCTTGCGGCCGGGGAGATCAATGATTCGGGACGACGAACCTGCCTTGAACACTTCCTTGACCCGCAGGTCCTTGGTTGTGCCGTTGCCGTAGACGATCCGCAGGTCGAGAATTTCCACGTCGCTCTGCCGCACCTCGAAGCGGATCCCGTGGAAACGTCCCTCTTGCGCACCGACATCGATCACATCTCGCTTTGGCCTTGGATCGAATGTTGCGGTACCCAGAAGTTGTTCCGCCGCGATTGCCGCGCCGCTGCTCAGGGCTGTGAAACTCAGGGCGGCGGCAATAACCAGCGATTTGATGCAGTTTGTCATTGGATGCGTCTTCCTTGGTTCAACTTGAGTTACACCACCCCGGAGAATCCCTCAATCCTGCGGCTCAGCCTTCCTTTGGCAGGCCCTTGACCAGCGGCACGAAGCGCACCGGCAACAAGTGCTTGCGCTCGAAGCCTGCGTCAGTCTGCGTGATGGTGAACAGATCCTGCTTTCCCGCGCGCTCTTCGATGGGCAGCACCATCACCCCGCCGGGCTCCAGCTGATCCAAAAGGGCAGTGGGCACTTCCTTCGCAGCAGCGGTCACGATGATGCGGTCGAAAGGTGCCAGCCTCAGCCAGCCTTGCGTTCCATCACCCACTGACTGGGTCACGTTCTTTAGTTTCAGGGCATTGAACCTCTCGCCCGCCTTCGCCGCCAGCGTGCGATAACGCTCGACCGTGTAGACGCGCTTGCACAGATGCGAGAGCACGGCACACTGGTAGCCGGAACCTGTGCCGATTTCGAGCACGCGGTGGCTGGCTTTCACGTCCAATGCTTCCGTCATCAGCGCCACGATATAGGGCTGGGAGATTGTCTGCCCGCATGACATCGGCAAAGCCTGATCGGCATAGGCCTGATCCGAAAACGCCTCCTCGACAAAGCGCTCGCGCGGAACTGCGGCTATGGCATCCAGCACGCGCCTGTCGCGGATGCCCTGTTTCTGCAGGGAACCGAGCAGGCCTGACTTGCGGGGGTCGTCCGTCACGGCGTGTCCAACACCGCGCGCACGGCCTCCATGGCCTCGACCTGCGTCAGGTTCATGTGCAGCGGCGTCACTGAAATCCGCTTGTTGAACACCGCCCAAAGATCGGTGCCGATCGGCGGGTTGCCGCGCTCGCGCTTGAAGCCCAGCCAGTAATAATGATTGCCGCGCATGTCGACGCGCTCGTCCACATGCAGCAGATTCACGTCGCGCTTGCCTTGGCGTGTCACCTCCACGCCATGCAATTCGCCGGGCCGGCAATCAGGAAAATTCACGTTCATCAGCACGCCCGGCCCGAAGCTCATCCCCATCAGCTTCTTGACGATGCCGGCGCCATATTGCTCGGCAACCTCATAGGAAAAACCGTTGCCGTGAATGCCGGTCACCTGGGACAATGCAATCGACTTGAAGCCAAGCTGGGTTCCCTCCATCGCCGCCGCGATGGTGCCGGAATAGGTCACGTCGTCGGCAATGTTCTGACCGCGGTTGACACCGGACAGGACCAGATCCGGGTCACCCGGGAGAATCTTGCGCGCCGCCATCACCACGCAGTCGGTGGGTGTTCCGGCAACCTCATAGCGCTGCTCCGCGATCTTGCGGTAGCGGATCGGCTCGGCGAGAGACAGCGAATGACCTGCGCCGGAGTTTTCCTCTGCCGGAGCCACGATCCACACATCATCCGAGATCGAGCGCGCGATGCGCTCCAGCGTTTCAAGACCCGGCGCGTGAATGCCGTCGTCGTTTGTCACCAGAATGCGCATGTCAGGGCCTCGTGATCTTGTCGGCGCCGCCCATATAGGGCCGCAGGGCTTCGGGGATTGTGACGCTGCCATCGGCGTTCTGGTAATTCTCCAGAATGGCCACCATGGTGCGGCCGACCGCAAGGCCGGAGCCGTTCAGCGTGTGAACGTAGCGCGTACCCTTGCCGTCAGCCGGCTTGTATCGCGCATCCATGCGCCGCGCCTGGAAATCGCCGCACACGGAGCAGGACGAAATTTCGCGGAACGCATTCTGACCGGGAAGCCACACTTCGAGATCATAGGTCATGCGGCTGCCGAAGCCCATGTCGCCCGTACACAGTTGCATTACGCGATAATGTAGGCCCAGTTTCTGCAGCACACTTTCGGCACAGACTGTCATGCGTTCGAGTTCTTCGCGCGATTGCTCCGGCGTGGTGATGGAGACGAGTTCGACCTTGGAGAACTGGTGCTGGCGGATCATGCCGCGCGTGTCGCGGCCTGCCGAGCCCGCTTCGGCGCGAAAGCACGGCGTATAGGCGGTGAACCGCAGCGGCAGGTCTTTCTCGTCCACCGTCTTCTCGCGCACCAGGTTGGTGAGCGAGACTTCCGCCGTGGGGATGAGCCAGCGGCCGTCGGTGGTCTTGAACAAATCCTCGGCGAACTTCGGCAGCTGGTTGGTGCCGAACACCGCCTTGTCGTTCACCATGAAGGGCACGTAGTGCTCGGTGTAGCCATTGGTGCCGGTCTGCTGATCGAGCATGAATTGCGCCAGCGCGCGCTCC
>JBKJQU010000474.1:0-19738 GCA_046594995.1 Aestuariivirga sp. | reverse complement strand
CATGCTGTGTCAGACTCAGCACGAGCTTCGCGCCTTCCAGCGCACCGCGCATGCGAACCGGCTGGCGGGCCTCGACTGCCGGATGATCACGCCTCAGGAAGTGAAGGACATCGTCCCGATCATCAACGACGATCCGGACTGCCGCTACCCCATCCTCGGCGCGTACTATCAGCCGCGAGGCGGCACCGGCCGCCACGATGCGGTCGCCTGGGGCTACGCGCGCGGTGCCGATCAGATGGGCGTCGACGTCATCCAGAATTGCGAAGTGATTGGCATCAACCGCGAGGGCGGCAAGGTCACCGGCCTCGAGACCACACGCGGCACCATCAACACAAAGAAGATCGGCGTCGTCACTGCGGGCCATGTTTCGACCATCATGGACATGGCGGGTGTGCGGATGCCGATCGAGAGCCAGTGCCTGCAGGCGCTTGTCTCAGAGCCCATCAAGCCCATCATCGATTGCGTCGTCATGGCCAACACCGTTCACGGTTACATGAGCCAGTCCGACAAAGGCGAGCTTGTGATCGGCGGCGGCACCGACCCCTACAACAACTATTCGCAGCGCGGCTCCTTCCCCGCACTCGAACACACGGTGACGGCGCTGGTCGAAACCTTCCCGATCATCTCGCGGCTTCGCATGCTGCGCCTTTGGGGCGGCATAGTTGACATGACGGGTGACCGTTCGCCGATCATCTCGAAGACGCCGATCGAAGGACTTTATGTAAATTGCGGCTGGGGCACGGGCGGCTTCAAAGCCATTCCGGGTTCGGGCTGGGTCTTTGCCGATACCATCGCCAACGACCGTCCGCATCCGATCGCGGAACCCTTCGGACTCAACCGTTTCGCGGAAGGCCGGCTGATCGACGAAAGCGTCGCCGCCGCGGTGGCGCATTGATGAATCCTCAAGGACCACGCTTGCTGAACCAGTCCTCATCCCCCTGCCGGGACCTTCTCCCACCTTCGGCGGGAGAATGCGCATCGGGTTTGGGCCTTCTCCCGTGCGGCACGCATGGGAGAAGGTGGCCGACAGGCCGGATGAGGGCTCTTTCCACAAAGGGAAACCCATGCTCATAGTCACTTGCCCCGTTTGCGGCGCCGAAGGCGACGAGACGGATTTCCATGCGGGCGGCCAGGCCCATGTGCGCCGCCCCGCGACATCAGATCCGATGAACATCACCGATGAAGAGCAGCGCGACTATCTCTTCATCCGGCACAACCCCAAGGGCCTGCACTTCGAGCGCTGGCGCTGCGACCGTGGCTGCGGCAAGTGGTTCCACGCCGCACGCGATACCGTGACGATGGAATTCAAGGCCTTCTACAAGATCACGGAACTTCCGCCTGCCGAAGTGATGGCTCAGGCCAAAGGTTCGTGGGCTGAATATTTCGCAAGCCGTACCAGTCCGGAGACCAAGGCATGAGCAGCAAGCCCTATCGCCTGCCCTCCGGCGGCGGCCTGATCGACCGCACGAAGAAAGTTCACTTCACATTCGACGGCAAGGCCTTGACCGGCTTTGCAGGCGACACCATTGCCTCGGCCGTTCATGCCAATGGCCAGCGCGTGTTCGGCCGCAGCTTCAAATATCACCGCCCGCGCGGCGTGATTGGCTTGGGTTCCGAGGAAATGAACGCGCTGATCGGCGTTGGCGATGGTGCCCGGCACGAGCCGAACCTGCGCGCCACGCAGATCGAGCTTCATGAAGGTCTCACCGCCGTCTCGCAGAACCGCTGGCCCTCGCTGAACTTCGATATCGGCGCCATCAACAACAAGTTCTCGCGCTTCATTCCGGGCGGCTTCTACTACAAGACCTTCATGTGGCCCGCCGCATTCTGGAAGCATGTCTACGAGCCCTTCATCCGCCGTGCGGCGGGCCTGGGCAAGGCACCCGAAGGCCGCGATCCCGATACCTACGAGAATATCCATGTCCATTGCGACGTCCTCGTCATCGGTGCGGGCGTTGCAGGCCTTGCTGCCGCAGAGGCCGCTGCGGCCACGGGCGCAAAGGTCATCATCGCCGATGAAAACCCGCACTTCGGCGGACTGGCCGATATCTCGGGCGGCACCATGGACGGTGCGGCACAAGTTGACTGGGTCGCCGCGCGCGCGCAATCGCTCGCTGATGCAGAGAACGTGCACGTGCTGAACCGCACCACCGTGGTTGGCCATTGGCACCACAACTTCGTCATGCTGTTCGAGCGCGTGGCTGAACATGATCCCGCAATGTTGGCAGCGGGAGTCCCGCGTCATCGCCTGTGGAAAGTTCGCGCCAGGCAGGTAATCCTCGCCACGGGCGCCATCGAGCGGCCCATCGCATTTGCCAACAACGACCGCCCCGGCATTATGCTGGCCTCCGCCACGCGTGGTCTGGTCGAGCGTTATGGCGTGGCGCCCGGCACCAATGGTGTCGTCTTCACAAATAACGACGATGCCTATCAAACAGCCATCGTGCTGAAAGATGCCGGCGTTTCCGTCCGCGTCGTTGACTCGCGCTCGCGTGCCGATGGCGCACTTCCCAACAAGGCGCGCGAGGATGGGATCGAGGTCGACACAGGCTCGGTCATCTCGGCGGTCCACAGCAGCTTCGGCGGACTTGCCATCACGGACGTGAAAGTCGCGGCCTATCGCAAGGGTCAGGGCCGCGTCATCAAGGAGAAGAGCGTCGCCTGCGATTTCGTCGCCATGTCCGGCGGCTGGAATCCGGCGCTGCATCTCTGGTGCCATAACGGCGGCAAGATCCGCTTCGACGATGCCTTGCAGTCATTCAGGCCGGACCGGCACCACGATGCCATCCAGGCCGTGGGCGCGGCGAACGGCACCTTTGCGCTCGGCGACATCCTGAGCGAGGCTTATGCCGCCGGCGAGAAGGCAGCCAAAGCCGTCAACAGTACGTCCTCCATCTCACTTGCAATGCCAGCCGCCGTGCAGGCCGACCAGAATGCGATGGAGCCCATCTGGTTTGCACCGGCCACCGGCAAGTACAATGAAGGCAACAAGCATTTCATCGACTACCAGAATGACGTGACTGCCGCCGATCTCGAACTCGCCCAGCGCGAAGGCTATGAGTCGGTGGAACATACCAAGCGCTACACCACCTTCGGCATGGCAACCGACCAGGGCAAGACCTCGAACCTCAACGGCCTCGGCGTGCTCTCGGAAGCAACCGGCAAGACCATCCCAGAGATCGGCGTCACCACTTTCCGCCCGCCCTATACCCCCTTCTCTTTTGGCTCCATCGCGGGGCCGCTGACGAAGAAACTGTTCTTGCCGATTCGCCGCACACCTATCTACCAATGGCATAAGGACCAGGGCGCGGATTTCGAACCTGTGGGCCAATGGCGCCGTGCCTATACCTACCCGAAGGCTGGTGAAGAAAAGCACACCTCGATCAAGCGCGAAATCCTCAGTGTGCGGAACAAAGTGGGTCTGCTCGATGCCTCCACGCTCGGCAAGATCGAGATCAAGGGCCCCGATGCGGCGGTCTTCCTCGACCGCGTGTACACCAACATGTTCTCAACGCTCAAAGTCGGCAAGTGCCGCTACGGGCTGATGATGAACGAGCTAGGCTTTCTCTCGGACGATGGCGTCACCGTGCGCCTCGCCGATGATCACTTCCTCATGCACACGACATCCGGCGGTGCCGACCGCATCGCGGCATGGCTCGAGGAATGGCTTCAGACCGAGTGGACGCAGTATAGGGTGTTCGTCACCCCCGTCACCGAGCAATGGGCGCAGTTTGCCATCGCAGGGCCAAAGGCGCGAAACCTGCTGAAGAAGCTCGAGCCGAATTTCGATTTCTCGAACGAGGCTTTGCCTCACATGTCCTTCGTTGAAGGAAAGCTCGGCTCCTACCCCATCCGCCTGTTCCGCATCAGCTTCTCTGGCGAACTGTCCTATGAAGTTGCCACGCCCTCGAACTTGGGCCGCGGCCTCTGGAACGAGATCCTCGCTGCGGGTGCGGAGTTCGGTCTTGAAGCCTATGGCACGGAAGCGCTCCATGTGCTCCGCGCCGAGAAGGGCTACATCGTGGTGGGCGACGAAACCGACGGCACGACCACACCGATCGACGTCGGCCTCGATGGCCTCGTCTCCAAAAAGAAGGCTGACTTTATCGGCAAGCGTTCGCTGGAACAGTCCTTCCTGAAAGGCCCAGACCGCAAGCAGCTCGTCGGCCTCCTCACCGAGGATCCGAGCGAGGTTCTGCCCGATGGCGCATATGCCGTGCGGCAGGTGAAAGATAAGCCACCGATGGACATGATCGGCCAAGTGACATCATCCTATATGTCGCCTACGCTTGGCCGCTCGATTGCGATGGCGCTCATCCAGAACGGCCGCTCACGCATGGGAGAGACGATTTCCTTCCCGCTGCCGGGCAACAAGGTCGTGAAAGCCAGGATCACCGATACCGTCTTCTACGACAAGGAAGGGGCCAAGCTGAATGTCTGAGCTCGCTTATGAATCACCGCTTGCCGGCGCCACAGCTGCCGAAGGGCTCGCTGTATCACTGCGCGAAATTCCCGACCGTGGCATGATCGATCTCCGCGGCCATGCCACCGATGACGCCTTCATGGTTGCTGCGAGGACCGTCCTTGGCGTGGCCCTTCCGGCGGCACCGCGCACGTCGGTATCCTGGGGCGACATCAAGGTGCTATGGCTGTCGACCGACCAGTGGTTGATCCTCTGCCCACGGACGAAAGCACACGCGCTGCTGGCTGAACTGCGTGGTGCGCTCACAGGTATTCATTCGCTCGCCGTCGATGTGTCAGACATGCGCGCTGTCATCCGCATGGAAGGTGAAGGCAGCCGCGAAATCCTGATGAAGGGCACCTCGCTTGATCTGCTGTCAGGCGATTACGCCGCTGGCACCTGCCGCCGCATGCGCTTTGCCGAAATCGCGGCGCTCCTGCATGTCGTGGAAGAGGATATCTTCGATATCTACGTCTTCCGTTCCTATGCGCATTATGCCTGGGATTTCCTTCTCGCCACCGCACGCGAGCCGGCAGCGATCAGGTTGTTCGGGAAGCAAAGCGTTTCACTGTAGGACTGGCTCAGCCCTTCATCTGGGGCACCATCCAGTCGAACAGCTTGTCGAAGCCGCCGAAGGGATACATGTGCGGTCCGGCGATGCCGAGTTCCGGCTTGTTGAAATGAAGGTTTGCCAGGCCCGCCACAAAGTCATCTGGCGTGTTCACGGTCAGGAGCTTGGTAATGTTCATCGCCTGCTTGCGGATAAAGCGGGCGGAATTGCCGACGCCGCACATGGCGGCATACTTGACCAGCGTCTTGATCGTCGCGGGGCCCGGCACACCCACATAGATCGGCAGGTCGATTCCGGCTGCGCGAAGCGTTCTTGCCCATTCGGCCACGGGGCCCGCCTCGAACAGGAACTGCGTGGCGATGAAGCCCTCAAGGCCGTTCGCCGTGAGATAGGCCTGTTTTTCCTGAAGCGCCTTCAGCAGCATGGCATCGCCATGGATCTTGGTAATGTCGGGATTGCCTTCCGGGTGACCCGCAATGCCGATGCGCTTCACGCCATTGGCCTGGAACACGCCCGTTTGAAGAAGCTGGATCGCCGCATCATAGATGCCAATGGGCTGCGGTGCTCCGCCACCCAGCACCAGCATCTGGCTGGCACCTGCCACCGCAAGCGCCGCGATCCGCTCGCGCAGGTCCGCCTCGTCGCGCACGAAACGTGCGGGAACATGCGGTACGGGATTGAAGCCAGCGGCCTTCAATTGCCGCGACGCCTCGATCTGGCCCGCCACGTCGGCAGGGTCGATCAGGGCAATGAACACGTTGGTGCCGGCGGGAAGCTTGTCCCTCAGCACACCAAGCTTTTCGATCTGTTTCGGGGTGATCTCGATCGAGGATTTCCGAAGAAAATCCAACACGGGATCAAGCGAAACGGCTGCACCCGCCTGGGCGGCAGAAATGGCGACATTCATGAGAAAGAGCTCCGAGGTAAGACCGGAGAATGCCCTTACCCCGAGTGCCATGCCCGGATGTTTGCGACAGGGCCATTACGAATGCGACCGGAGCTGCCATTCCGTGTCGTTTTCGGCCTGCGGCATGACGCGGATGGACAATGCCGCAAAACTGCGCAACAAGGATTCAAACGGGAGTTTTTCAGGCCATGTTCGGCGACCGCCCCAAACAGCTGCCACAGCATTTTGCCGTCGTGATGGTTCCGGAATTTACCATGATGCCGGTCACATCCGCCATCGAACCCTTGCGCATTGCCAACCGGCTTTCCGAAAAGGCCCTCTACAAGTGGACAATGCATTCGGTGGACGGCAAGCCCGTCGCCGCCTCGAACAATATCCTGGCGATGGTCGATGGCGATCTAACCACCATCCCTGAGCACGCCACCATCATCGTCTGCGGCGGCCTCAATATCCAGCATCATACCGACAAGCGCCTCACCGCCTGGCTTAGGAAAATCGCCCGCAGGGGGGTCGACATCGGTGCCGTCTGCACGGGTGCCCATCTGCTGGCTGAAGCCGGACTGCTCGACGGTTACAAATGCACGCTCCATTGGGAAAATCTGCCGGGCTTTGCCGAAGCCTTCCCGGAAATCGATGCTACCGGCGGACTGTTCGAGATCGACCGCGACCGCTTCACCAGCGCCGGCGGCACCACAGCTCTTGACATGATGCTGACGCTGATCGCCAGCCAGCACGGGCCAGAACTGGCCTCTTCGGTTGCTGAGGGAATCCTGCATTCGCCGATCCGCCACCACAGCGAACACCAGCGCATGTCGTTGCCTGCGCGCATTGGCGCACGGCACCCGAAGCTTGTCGGCATCATTGAGGAGATGGAGGAAAATTTGGAGGAGCCCCTCTCGCCCTCGATCCTCGCAAAACAGGCAGGACTCTCCACCCGCCAGCTGGAACGGCTCTTCCGCCGCTATCTCGACCGGTCCCCGAAGCGCTATTATCTCGAACTCCGCCTCAAGAAAGCTCGCTCGCTGCTGCTCCAGACCGACATGTCAGTGATCAATGTTGCGCTGGCCTGCGGATTCTCCTCGCCGTCGCATTTTTCGAAATGCTACCGCGCGTTTTACGGCCGCACGCCCTACCGCGAACGCGGCATCCCGGTGATCGACAGGGCGGTGGCCGCCGGCGAATAGCTGGAATCGCGAAAAGGGCGGATCATTTCTGATCCGCCCCTCCACATGTGAGTTCGCGACCGGGGGTATCCTGCGAACATCACGTGTTACAAAGCTTACAAACGAACGACTGCATCTCTTGACGATTCCACATGGTGCAATGACGATATCCGCAAGTTTTTTTAGTTATCACCGGGAATATAATAGGCATTGCCGTTGTAGGCAAACGCATTGGATATGCATCCAGATCATGCGTAGCACTCTGCTTCATTGGTCTCAGAGGGTTGCCGGAAGGCGGATGATCACCCGCAATCCCCCGATTTCCGCATGATCAAGTTTCACCGAACCATTGTACATCGCAGCCGTTTCGGTGACGATTGAAAGACCAAGGCCTGAGCCGGGTTTTGTTTCATCCAGCCGCCGGCCGCGTTTCAGGGCTTCGGCTCGCTTGTCAGCCGGAAGGCCCGGTCCGTCGTCGTCCACTGTAATTCGCAGCCATTGGCGGCCGATGGTGGTTACATCGCGGATAAGGGCCGCCTTCACGATTACAGCTTGCGCCGACCATTTGCAGGCGTTGTCGAGCAGATTGCCGGTCATTTCTTCGAGATCCTGGCGCTCGCCCCTGAATTTCAGCCCCTCTTCGCAGTCAACCGTCACGGTCACGCCCTTGTCACGATTAATGCGTGCAAGCGTTCGCGCCAAGGCGTCCAGTACGGGCCTCACCTCGGTGACCGCGCCAAGCCCCTGCGCGCGCGCCGCGCGCCGAGCCCGGTCGAGGTAGAGGCTCACCTGGTCGCGCATCACGTGCGCCTGTTCTGCCACCTTGTCGGCAAGCGCACCCTCGTGGGTCGCGGCCTCATTGGTCAACACGCTCAACGGCGTCTTCAGGGCGTGGGCGAGGTTTCCAACCTGCGTCCGCGCCCGCTCGATCACTTCGGTATTGGCCTGAATCAGGAGATTGAGTTCATCAGCCACGGGCTGGATCTCGGCGGGAAATTCGCCTTTCAACTGCTCGGCCTTGCCCTCGCGAATCTCCGTCAACCCCTGTTCCATCACCCGCAGCGGCTTCAGTCCGAAGCGCACCTGAAAGAAGATCGCCAGCAGAAGGCCCAGACCCAGCAACACCAGGCTCACCACCAGTGCCTGCTGGAAAGCACTCACCTCATCCTGCAACTCGCCGAAATTTCCAGCGACCAGTACAGAATAATTGCCAGTGCTTCCGGGCAGCTGGAACACCTGCTGGATCACCCGCAGGCTCGCATTATTATTGTCCACCATGTAGAAGCTGGCGACGTTGTCCACACCACGATTGGCCAGCATGCCGGGCGTTGGCTCGAGGCGCTGCTCCAGCAGCGATTCGGATGCGAGATCGGATTTGCTGTCGTCACGCACTTCCGGCGTCACCTGCCAGTACCAGCCAGACAGCGGCAGGCTGAAGCGCGTGTCGGCAATCTGGTTCGGAAGCTGCAGGTTCCCGCCCTGGTCCACTTCGACATTTGCCAGAAGGCCATCGAGCGCAGAGCGCAGCCGGGCATCGAAGTTCCGCTCCAGCGCGGCCTGGAACAGGCTCGCAAGCACGGCGCCGGTAATCGCCAGCAGCACGACGCTGATGATGGCAGACGAAAGAATGAGCCGGTTGGAGAGCGACCTATGCCGCATTATCCGGCTCGGCCACGCAATAGCCCATGCCGCGGATCGTATGGAGAACGTCAACGCCAAGCTTCTTGCGCAAGCGCCCGACGAAGACCTCGACCGTGTTCGAATCCCGGTCAAAATCCTGGTCGTAAAGATGCTCCACCAGCTCGGTGCGCGAAATCACCTTGCCCTTATGATGCATCAGATAGGCCAGCAGCCGGAATTCGAGCGAGGTCAGCTTCACCGCCATCCCGTTCACGATGACGCGCGCGCTCTTGGTGTCGAGGGATACCGGCCCACAGGTCAGTTCGCTTGTCGCATGGCCGGCACTCCGCCGCAAAAGCGCGCGTACCCGGGCCAGCACCTCCTCCATGTGGAAGGGCTTTGCCACATAATCGTCGGCTCCCGCATCGAAGCCCGCCACCTTGTCGCTCCAGCGGTCGCGGGCGGTCAGGATCAGCACCGGCATCTTGCGTCCGGCACGCCGCCACTTTTCGAGAACGCTCACACCGTCGATGACAGGCAGGCCAAGATCGAGAACCACGGCATCATAGGGTTCGGTGTCACCCAGGAAGTGACCTTCCTCGCCATCCTTGGCGGCGTCCACCACATAGCCCGAATCCTGCAGCGCCGTCACAAGCTGCCGGTTGAGATCGGGATCATCTTCGACGACGAGAAGCCGCATGTTGGTCAATCCTGAAACAGCGTGGTCAGTCGATGCTCGTTACATTGCCTGTAACCGAGTCCACGCCCACCTGCGTGATCGTACCACCAGATTTCAGCCTGACAATATAAGTCTGGTTCCGCAGCTTTACGCCAAGGGGTTTGGCCTGCGGCACCGCCCGCAAGGCACGCATCACCGCCGCTGACGGCGGCAGAATGTAGATACGGGGCTTCACCTGTTGCACGCGGGGCATCTTGACCGAGGGGTTCTTGAGTGTCTGCCCCACATTCGGCTTGATGCGGACCTGCGCGTCACCTGAGCCCGCCGCTCCAAAAGCGGCCGACAGCGCGACGGCAGCAGCAATAATCAGTTTCCGCATTGGCCCGAATTCCTTTCAATAGCGTTCTAGCGGGGTCAAGCTGAACTGGATATGAATGGAATTGTGATCTTCATCACAGCCTTTGCGATGTGGGGACTCGGCGCCTGAAATCAACCTCTCTGCCGCCTGGCTCGCTCTTTCGGCCCTGTTTCCAAGGTCGTCGCGGCAGTTCCCATCACCGTACCCGCGACTTTTTCCAGCGAACGCCCGCCAATATAGCCGCCCATCCCAATGGCGAGGAAATCCCAGAAGCCTCCGGGCAAAAGCTGCCAGCGCGGTTCGAAGGCCAGGGGATGGCCGATAATGAGGTCGGCCAGGGGCAGAATCAGTCCTACCAGCAGCAGGAAGCCGATCAGCACCATCATCAGCACCGGCCGCCAGCTACGGGTCAGCCAGTGCTCGGACTGGACTTCGGCCATCACCACGCCAGCACCCAGTTCCGCCGTCTTCGTGAAATAAGTCAGCGTCTGCTGCTCCAGTTCAGCGGCAAGCTTTCGCCGCAGTTCGAGGTCGGAGACATAGGCCTCGAGCGCTTTCATCAAGGGGCCTTGAACCAGCCCCATCGCCAATTGTGCCGCAACAGCCACCGGAAACACCATCAGATACCATCCTCATTAAGTTTCTTCATGCGCTCGCGGATGATCCACGCCGCTGCCACGATCCCGCAAGCCGCCAAGGCCAGCGCCACAACACCTGCGCCGCTCGCCACGCCTGAACCGCCCGCCAATGCCGCTGAAACAGCGGCAATGATTGCGGCGACTATTGTCATGCTGCGAGCAGGTTCCTTCGCTCGCGCTCTCTCCGGCCAGCGCTCCTCGCCGGGCATGTGGGTGATACCGCCCATGAAAAGTGCGGCCTCGGCGGCACGGCGCCTCACCAGTCCCGGCAGCACGCGGCCACCGCCTTTCACCCACATTCCCATGCGCCGCGGCACGGCTTCGAAGTCGCCCGCATTCACCGCGCGCAGTACCGAGGAGGAGCGGAAGGCTCCAATCCCCACGTTGTAGGCAAAGCTCACGAGTGCGGAGAACTGCGCGTCCGTTATCTCGCGCCGCAGACTCTCCCTCACGCCTTGCGCGAAGACTTCGGCATCGGCCGCCAGCACCTTCGAGGCTTCAGCGTGGCTCATCTTGCTGCCTGGTCCAACCGCCGGAGGGCCAGCCCTGCTGGTATGTCCGAAACCGATGGTCCACACGCCTGCCGGGCAATGATAGGCTTGCCCGCGGAAGCCTTCGAACTCCCTGATCAGCTCTAGGCCGTCGTCTGTCATTTTCATGTCCAGGACTGTGCCCCTCAAAGCCGCGGCGCAGGAAGCGCGTGCAGCAGTTTTGCGATCGCAGCACCCATCGAGGCCGAAAAGCCGATGATCAGCGTCAGCGCCTTCCAGCCGCCCCGGGCACTCACCAGCGCATCGCGAATCTCGCGCACATCGCTCCGCATGGCTTGAATTTCCTGTTCCACGCCTTGCATCCGCGCCTCACGCGCACCCACGTCACGGTCGAGGCTTGTCATTGCACTGTCTCCCATGGACTTAGGAACCGATGTAGTAGTCCGCCGAAAGCCGCCAGATCACGTTTGGCGTGGCGGGTGCCACAAAGGTGGTTGCGGTCTGGCCCGCGGTCGAGCGGAAGGGAACCCCTGCCTCCAGCGTCTCGGAATAGATAGTGCCCTGTGCCGCCGCATCTGCAGCAATCGAAAAGCTGCGGGCACCGGGCAGGTTAGTCGTGGTGACGATCACGGGCGTCGTTCCCGCCGTCAGAGCGGCCACCGCAAAACGCTGCACCGTCAGGCGGCTGAAATAGTGGAACTGACCGTTGGCAACGCCAGGAATTGTCAGCGTCACCGCAGCGCCCACGAGACCCGTTGCCGTGATATGCTGGTCGGTCGCTCTCAGAATCGCCTCGACCGAATTCACCCCGATGCTGGACGAAATGAATGCCGACGCGGAGCCTGACGTGTAGGACGTCATGCGGACGCGCACTTGCGAAAACTGTGAAATGCTGCCCTGCCAGCGCCCGCTCGCGCCACTTGCAAGCACGACGGCATAGCTGGCCTGATTGACCGGCCTTACGGGGATCTGGTCCCAGTTCACGCCGTCAATCGTACCCTCCACATTGAGAATGCCGACATAGGTGCCGGTGATGGAGATGGAAACAGTCGAACATCCCTCGGTGCTGCAGGTCACCACGCCGTTCAGTGCAGCGATGTTGCCACTCGCGAACAGATCCTCGCGCGGATGCAGGTTGCCTGCGGAAAGGTCTCTCGAAATCTTGGCCATGTCAGTTGATCCTGTATTGAAGTTTTAAGGGGCCGGAATGATGTTCGGTGAAAGCAAGTGAAAGCGAATAGCTGCCGTTGCCGGGTCTCACCGCCATGGCTTCCAAGGTGGTGAACTCGGGTTCGTTCTCGTCGGTATCGAGCGTTGGCGCTGTCTGGATTTGAATGACGGATGTCAGGCTGCATGCGGCATCCATAACCGTCATGCCGAAGTCCTGCGTTCCACTGCCGCCTGGCAACACTGCCGTCAGCGCCGTCCACGGGGAGCCGCCGATCTCGAGCACGGCGCGCTGCGCTGCGGCATTGGCCGCTGTCAGCAGAGACTTGCCTGCCGCGGTCACATCGCCTCCCAAAAGAGCGGTGTTCACTGAAGAACCGAGCAGAATGTTTGCGGCATCGCGCCTGCGGAAATCGAAGAAGTCGTCAACCCACAGGTTTCCCGCCGTCTTGGCAACCTGAAAACCGGTAATGTAGAAGGCAGCATTGGCGGGTGCCACGGCAGTCAACGCCGATTGCACATAGCTCGGCTGCTCCGCGGTCTGGTTCGCCGCATTGACCTGCGCAATGGTCGCGCCGTCCTTCGTCAGCCAGAGGATCATGGTCCGCGCAATGGTAATGACCGCGCCAGCACTCGTCTTGAACCAGCTCTCCGCAAACACTGTGTCACCAGGCCGCACGGATTTGCGGTTGCTGGTGCGAAGCTCGCTCGCAGCACCCGTTGACAGTGTGTTGATTGCCACCCAGTTACCACCGCGCGCATTTGCCGGATCGTTCTGAATCGCCCAGCCTGTCTGCTTCACCCAGCCGAAGTCGCCGAGTTCAAAATTGCCGTTGAATGCACCGTTCAGCATGTCGTGGCGCGCCAGCAGAAGCGGGTTGCCGCTGCCGTCGTCCGTCACATCGCCCCCCAGCCCGGCGACAGCAAGCATGGTCCGCACCTGCGCGGCAGTCAGGTCGCGGCGGTAATCGGCAACGCCGGTATTGTTGCCCTGGAGCGTCAGTGCCGGTGACTGCATCGGCAGCCGCAGCATCAGGCCGCCGAACTGATCGACGATTTCATTCTGTGTGAAATTGCGGATGCGATTGTTGTGGCACAGGTTCGTCGGCGATGGACCGAGATAGGAGCCGGCGCGGACGCCAACCTTGCCGGTTCCGCCAAGGTCGATGTCATTGCCCTCTACAATCGTGTTGGCAACCTTCCAGAGAACATTGTTCACGCCATCGAACAGGTCGATCCCATGGGTTGTGTTTGCCGCGTAGGCAGCGCCTCCAGATGCATCGAAAGACAAACCTCCGTCGGCGTTCAGCCAGTTGCCGGCAATGCCCATGCTCTGGATGACATTGAAACGAAGCCTGTTGCTGTCGGTGTTTCCGACGCCGGGGTTCATCGAGCCCGAGACGACAATTCCCCCAAACCCGCCGTCACGGATCTGGTTGAAAGCAATGTCGTTGCGCGATGCGCCATGGATAAGCTTCACCGCGCGGTTGAAGCACCGTTCAAGCTGGTTATGGGCAACAATGTTATCATTGCCGAAGATGTCGATGCCTTCTCCGAGATTGTAGAAAACATTGTGGACGATCCGGCAGTTTTCCGTCGGCTTGTTCTGGTTGCCCTGCAGGTTCACGCCGTCGGTCTGGTATCCGATTGCCGCGACAGCGGCAGATACCATGGTGAGGTTGATGAAGCGGCACCCCGAAATCAGGATTTCGCTCGTCCCTGTTGCCGCATCCGGGTCGACGCAGATGCCGGTGATCTGCGCCTCCGCTGCCTCGGCAGGGCTGCCGGTCACCGCATTGGTCCAGCAGTCGTGAATGTGGTTTCCGGCCAGATCACCGCCCGTGCAGTCATTAAGCGTGATTACACCGCTGCTGCGTGAGAAATTCCAGGCCTCCAGACCGCTGACGGTCAGGCGGTTGCAGCGCTGTAAATACACAGCCTTCAAATATCTGAGGTCAACCCAGGCATCCGGGGCGATGCGAAGGTTCCGTACGAAAACTCCGGTGAGATCGCTGGCGCGGATCGCCACGGCATTGGCATTGTAGCGGTTGGCATAAAGTCCATTGTCGAAATGACCCGCTGCGGTCGACATCACAATTCGAGCGCCATTGCCCTCGATTCCGGTTCCCGCAGCCGTGATATCGAGGCGCTGGGTGATGCGGTAGGTTTTTGCCGAATTGAGGATGACGCTCTTTCCGGCAGTCAGCACCGACTGCAACGCCGCTGTGTCATCCGCGATACCATTGCCAATGGCGCCGCCGCTGCGCTCCGCGTGCCAGGTGCCGCCGGCACCGATCTGCACATCGCCCTTGTCGCCACCGGAAACCGAAAGATCGCGCCAGGCCAGGCCGTCGTAGACGAGGAAACTCTCCTCATCCTCGATCCAGACCCGCCAGCCCTTTCTCGGCGTGGCGAAGAGCCAGGCGCCGCCCTGGCGGATTGCGAGCTTGCCCGCCTGCCCCGTCCACAGCCCGGTTGAGGAGGTCCCCACCAGATAGCGGTCGCCGTCCGCACTCATCAAAGGCGGCGTTGCAACCGCGCGCGAGATGACCGAGAGTTGAATCGCGGCATCCAGCAGCAGCAGCGCTTCATTATGCGTTACATGCTTCTGGGCTTGTGCGGCCTCCAGAATCGGCAGGCCAAGCAGTGGTGTTTCAGACATTGATGGTCCTCTGAAGTGTGGCGCCCGCCCCGAAGGCAGCGCTCAGCTGCGCAATGCGAAGCGTGAAAATTCCCGGATCGGTTCCGAAGTCGGTCAGGACCGCCCCAATTGGATAGACATATTCCGGCGTGCCCGTCGTCACCGCGCGCTTCACCGCGCTGCCATCGTAGATCTCGAGCCGATAGCTCTCTGCTTCTTCGCCCAGAGGCACTTCGGCAATGTCCCAGCTGTCGCCGTCGATGCGCGTCCGCCTGATCCAGCTGAAGGCGATGTCGCTGCCCTGCCGCCTGGCGCGCAGGTGGCATGGCGCATGTGGCCGAAGCCCCAGCATCTTGCAGCGATGGCTGATGGCCAGATAGGACGTACCGATTGGATACTGCGACGGCCCAATCCGCCAGACGTTGGCAAGGCCTGCCTCGGCAAGCGACAGGAGGGGCTGCACCACGGCTCCGTTAAGGAGCACGAAACGCTCGTCCGCCGCGCGTGAAACCACCACTTCGGGATCAGTGCCCGATTTTCCCCGCAAAAATCTCGACAGCCGGTAAGTGCGGGTGCCGATCAGTTCGGCGTCGCCGAATTGAATGATCTCCCACCCTGTCGCCTCGCTGCCCACGGCAGCGAGGTTCGCACCCTGCAGGAGTTGCTCGCCGCTGACTGAAGCCAACTTGCCGATCGCGAGTTTCACGGTCAGCACCGCCGCGCGATCGATGATGTGAAGCGGGCCGGCGGCAAAGGGCTCCAGAAGTTTCCCTTGCGTGGCCTGCGCGGTAACAAGGCGATTGAATGCAAACGAGGCCGGCCCCGTCCTGCGGAACAGCGCTAGACTGCCCGGCCAGGGCTTCGCAGTCGCTGCCAGCCAGGGCGAATGCTGCACGGCTGACGTGGTGGCGATCGGCAAATCCATCATTACGGCGTCCGGCTTGCCATAGAGCGCCGTCCGCGCAGCACTCAGCCCGCGTGCCGGCGCTTCAGGGGCCTCGAACACCGACTGGTCATAGCTCCGCCCGCGAATCTTGCGGAACGCGCCGTCGCTGATCTCCTCGACCCTGACGGAGATCCGTCCTGTTTCCAGTTCCAGCACAACCACATCGCCTGCCTCGATCTCGTGGGTCGAAGGCGGCAGCGCGAATTCGGCGCCTTCGCGCGCAGCCCAGCTTTCCTGCAATCCGATGTCGGCGCGCATCTGCGCCTGGGGTTGTGTAACGGCACAGGGCAAACTGACACCGATATCGCGCGCACTCGATCCGCCGAAGCGCCTGGCTTCGACGGCAGCAAACCGGTAGTCGAGGGATGACTCGACATAGGAAAGCTTCACTGCGGCAGGCAACTCCGTTTCCTGCGCCCGCTTGAACAGATAAAGCGGCGCCTCGCTATCCAGTTCGACGAGCCCTGGTTCTGCCACGGCAATTTCGGCCGCACGTTTCCGCATGAAGAAACGCAGCACGCCGCCGCTCTCAACCGCATCGATCCCGAAGGCGGACAGAAGCCCCTCCAGCGCATCGCGCACCGACATGCCGCGGTCGATGCCAAAACCATCGACAAGGCCCTCCACGCCACCGGCTTCGACATCGGTGACGCCATAGCTCTCGCAAACAGACGTGATCAGCGCGCCCAGCGGCACGGCACCGATGCGGCCGTTCAGCCAGTGCCCCCGGTCATAGTTCCTGCCATCTGCCCAGATGTCGGACCGCGCCGGAAACTGCGGATAGGGCCTCGCGTCCCATGCCCACAGGAATATCCGGTCCGGATCGACCATCCGTCCGGCATAGAACGCCGATTGCGGATTATGCGGGCCTTCACTCTGCCAGTATTGGCTGGTTGCGATCACATAGCGGTTCTGGATCAGGTCATCGCGCTCGCCTCTAGAGTAATGCGGCAGCAAATTCTCGGACGATTTCGCATCCACAAAGGCATTGGGCTGGTTCGTGCCCTTGTCGATCGCGGGGCATCCAGCCTCCGTAAACCAGAACGGTTTCGATTGCGGCGCCCATCCTGTCGCGACAGCCGACTGAACGCCGCCTGGCCGGTTGAAATGCGGATTGGCCCACCAGGATTTCAGATCCTTGAAGCGATAGACCCAGGGCTTGCCATAGGCCCCGTCGGTGATGGCGCTGCGGATTTGCGCATCGCGGTCCGCTTCGCTCGCATAATACCAGTCGAAGCCCTCGCCGCCTGCGATGTTGTTCTGAAGATATGCGGTGTCGTAGAGCGATGTGTAGCCCGCGAGATAATCCGTATGCTGACGGCCATCGCGCCAGTCGCTCACCGGCATATAGTTGTCGATGCCGACAAAATTCACAGCGGGCGAGGCCCACAGCGGATCGAGATGGAAGAATACGTCGCCTGTGCCGTCCCCCGGTTGATATCCGAAGTATTCGGACCAGTCAGCCGCATAGGAAACCTTGGCCAAGGGCAGGATCGCCTTCACCTCCGCCGCCAGTGAAACCAGTGCGGCCACGAAGGGAAAGCTGTTCGCACTTGCCCTGAGCGTCGTCAGGCCACGCAGCTCGCTGCCGATCAGAAACGCATCGACGCCTCCGGCAGCAGCGCACAGCTTCGCATAGTGCAGCACCATGCGGCGGTAGCTCCACTCCGCTGGCCCGCTATAGGAAACGCTCTCCCCGGCGGTGCTGAAGTCAGACGGCATCGCCTGCCCCACGAAAGTGGCCACCTCGGTAGCGCAGGCCGCTGTCTTGTCGCTTGTTCCGGCAGTGCCCGGTGCGATTGCGGATGTGATACGGCCACGCCATGGGTGGGCCGCCTGGCCTCCGCCGCCATAAGGATCGGGAAGCGTATTGCCTTGGGGAATGTCCATCATCACGAAGGGATAGAACACCGCTGCGATGCCCCTCGCCTTCAGGTCCTGGATGGCGCGCACGACAGAGGCATCACCCGGCGTGCCACCATAGGCCGGAGCTCCATTGATCGCGCTCACCACATAAGCAGCACTGCGCGGGATGCCGTTCACTTCCCAGATTTCGGGCTCGGTCTGCTTGCTCGCGCTCTCAACTCCGGGCCTGATCTGGCAGTTGCCGCAGCGGAGATCGGTTCCAAACCATGCCACCACTAGCGATGCAGCCTTGAGGTCCCGGCATGCGGAAGTGAGCTGGTCGATCGACACCGTCCAGTTGCTGCGCGTGGCGGAAGCATGCGCATTCTCCGGCTCGGTAACGCCCGGTTCGGGCTCGCGAGTCACAATCGCCGTGTCGTAGCCAAATTCCGTACTGCCCGGAATGATGCTCAACGCCCGCACATGACCCTCGGCTCCACTTGCAGAACGGAACACCTCGAACGAGAGCTGCGGCAACCTGTTGCCGAAGGCCGTTACGTCCAGCCGCTCGAAAACGATGTAGGCCGTGCCGCGATAGGCGGGCGCATTGTCCATGCCTTCCTTGGCCAGGATCAAGCTGTCCGGCTCTTGCGCCTCGCTTCCGGTATGGAGCCTGGTGGTTACCATGGTGATGTCGAATTCCTTGCCGTCGGCCCACACCCGGCCAATGCGGTCAATCTCTCCCTCGCAGAGGGCCACCGCAAAGTTGGCGAAGTAGGTATATTCCGTCACGGCCGTTCCGCCGCCGGAGCCTCCCTTGGAGGAGGCGCTCTCGGTATCGGTGTCCTTCGACTCCTCGAAATTGGTCGCCCAGATCACCTGGCCGGAAACGCGCATGCGCCCCCACAGCCTTGGAATCGCGGCACCTTCGGAAGACGCCATGAAGCGGAGGTCGCCAAGGCGCGGCCCCTCGACCTTGCGGGCCGTGCCAAACAGCGCCTGGTCGATGAAGTTACCAGCCACGGCGCCAATCGCACGGCCCACGATGCCGCCCACCGGGCCGCCAAGGAGTGCGCCCACGCCCTGACCAACGGTCTGCAGAACGACGGTCGCCATCAGAATGTCACTCCTGGAAAGCGGAAGGCATAGGCGAGATGACGCCGCCACCAGCCTGAAAGGGCGATCTCGGTCACGGCGGCCTGCTCCTGCGCATGGATCATGTGGGTAGCAGAAACCGCTATGCCTGCATGCTTTGCCGGCATGCCGCCCCGCCAGCGGAACAGCAGCACATCACCCGCCAGAAACTCCGTATACGGAATTTCGATCATGTGGCGCCGCGCGGCGCTCGCCAGCGCCTCGGTTCCGCCCTCCTCGGCCCAGCCGGGCACATAGGGTGGTGCTGCTTCCGGCTCATCGCCGAGCACGTCGCGCCACACGCCCCGTACCAGGCCTAAGCAATCGGTGCCAATGCCCTTCAGGCTCGCCTGATGCGCATAGGGCGTACCGAGCCATCCACGCGCCGCACTCACGATGTCAGCGGATCGCATCAGCTGCCAGCCAGCACGTCGTTACGGCTGGTGCCGTCATTGGAACCGTCCTCGGGGCGGGCATAGCTCAGGATGAAATCGTCACCCGGAATATGAGGAAAGCCGCGGAAGTTCATGCTGTTCGAGAATTTCGCCTTGCAGGTTGAAAACTGCTTGTCGCATCCGGCACGAAGCATCACGCTGTCACCAGCTTCCACCGCCATTGCCATGGGTTGCCAGAGTTCGATCAGAACACCGCTCTGCTGCAGGCGGTGCAGCTTGATTTCTGCTTTGCGGCCGGTGTTGGCACCTGAGATGAATTCCAGCGTGCCGCGCGCGAACCACCCTTCCCCAAAACTCTCCGCGCCGCTCAGCAGAAGCCTGCGGTTGGCCCCGGCCTCGATGACATCCGCCTCGACACTGTAGGCCGGCGACTCGAGATCAACGCCGCAGCGCGCATCGCCCACCATGGCATCGCAGCCATATTGGAAGATGCGCCCTCTGGGCTGGTTCAGGGCGTGGGCCATGCCCCGCAGTTCGGCACTGAACGCTGTCTTGCCGCGCGTGATCTCGCCAAGGTTTCCACGGCGCACCAATGAGCGTTGGCTCACATCCTGCCAGTTCACCAGCCACACGCTGATCTCGGCATTGTCGAAATCACCTGCCAACAGGCGGGCTTCATTCAGCCGCTCAGAGGACAGCGCACCTGACGCTTCGAGATTGT
>JBKJQU010000374.1:0-7612 GCA_046594995.1 Aestuariivirga sp. | reverse complement strand
GTCTGGGGCTATGCGGTGGCGCTCGACATGACGAGGCGCGACCTTCAGGGCGAAGCCAAGAAGCAGGGCCGCCCTTGGGAAATCGGCAAGGCCTTCGAACGTTCCGGCCCCGTGGGTCCCTTGCAGCCTGCAGCCAGGGTCGGCCACCCCGCTGCGGGCCGCATCGAGCTCAAGGTCAACGGCGCCCTGAAGCAGGAGGGCGATATGAACCAGATGATCTGGAAAGTGCCGGAAATGATTTCCTATCTCTCCCAGTACTTCGAGCTGCAGGCCGGAGACATCATCATGTCCGGAACGCCATCTGGCGTTGGCCCCGTGGTCAAGGGCGACAGGCTGGACGCCATGATCGAAGGCCTGGGCTCGCTCTCCGTCAAGGTCGTCTGACGCTCCTCACGTCATGTCGCGGTAGTGAACAATGGCGGGCTCTCCGTGGCCTGCCACGCCAACTTGTGCGTTAGCACTTTGTCGTGTGGACCTCGTGGGCGTGGCCCGTTAAGACGCGACCAATATCAGAGAAAGGTTCGGAAAATGGCTGATCGTTCTGTCCCCGACATCATCTTCACCAAGGTCGACGAAGCGCCGCAGATCGCGTCCGCCTCGCTGCTGCCGATCATCCGCGCCTTCACTGCGCCTGCCGGTATTTCCGTTGGCACCAGGGATATTTCGCTTGCAGGGCGCATCGTCGCGGCGTTTCCCGAACGGCTCACCGAGGCGCAGCGCCAGCCGGACGATCTGGCCGAACTGGGCGAGCTTGTGAAGAACCCCGCCGCCAATGTCATCAAGCTTCCGAACATCTCCGCGTCCGAACCGCAGCTCGTTGCCGCCATCAGGGAATTGCAGGAGCAGGGCTACAACATTCCGGCTTATCCTGTCGATCCTGCAACGCCCGAGGAGAAAGACTACCGCGCCCGCTTCGATGCCATCAAGGGTTCGGCCGTCAACCCGGTTCTGCGCGAAGGCAATTCCGACCGGCGCGCAGCGATCGCGGTCAAGAACTATGCCAGGGCCAATCCGCATTCGATGGGCGAGTGGGCCTCGGACAGCAAGACCTATGTGTCGACCATGGGAAGCGGCGATTTCCGTTCGAACGAAAAATCCGCCACGCTCACCGCAGCGCAAGCCGGCCCGGCGAAGATCGAACTCGTGAAGTCTGACGGCTCCGTCATCGTGCTGAAGAGCGGCGTGAACCTTCACGCCGGCACCGTTGTCGATACCACCTTCATGTCCGCCAGGGCCTTGAGCCAGTTCCTGACCCAACAGATCGAGGGATCAAAGCGCAACGGCGTCCTGTTCTCGATCCACCTGAAGGCCACGATGATGAAGGTCTCCGACCCCATCATCTTTGGCCACGCGGTCAAGGCCTTCCTGAAGCCCGTCTTCGACAAGCACGGCGACGCGCTCGAGCGGGCAGGGGTCAACGCGAACTCCGGCCTTGGCGCGCTGATGGATCAGGTCGCAACCATGCCGGAGCGTGCAGAAATCGAAGCCGCCATCGAGGCCGTGATCAAATCCCGCCCGCCGCTCTACATGGTGAACTCCGGCAAGGGCATCACCAACCTGCATGTGCCATCGGACGTGATCGTCGATGCATCGATGCCCGCCCTGATCCGCGCCGGCGGCAAGGGCTGGGGTCCGGACGGCCAGGCCGCCGACACCAATTGCGTGATCCCCGACAGTTCCTATGCCTCGATCTATGATGAGGCGATCGGCTTCTTCAAGGCGAACGGCGCACTCGATCCGTCGACGGCGGGCACCGTCCAGAACATCGGCCTCATGGCGCAGAAGGCCGAGGAATACGGCTCGCACCCGATGACTTTTGAAATCCCCGCCGACGGCACGGCCAGGCTCGTGCTTGCCAATGGCGAAGTGCTGCACGAACACAAGGTCTCGAAGGGCGACATCTGGCGCGCGGCCACCACACGCAAGGCTCCGATCGAGGATTGGGTCAGGCTCGCCATCGAACGCCAGAAGGAAGAAGGCTGTCAGGCCATCTTCTGGCTCGACGCCACCCGCCCGCATGATGCGGAGCTGATAAAATATGTGAAGCCGATCCTCGCTGCGGCGGGCGTGGGCGGCAAGTTCCAGATCCTGGCACCCCGCGAGGCAACCCGCCTGTCGCTGGAGACGATCACGAAGGGACAGAACTCAATCGCCGTCACCGGCAACGTGCTGCGTGATTACTTGACCGATCTCTTCCCCATCCTCGAGCTTGGCACATCGGCCAAGATGCTCTCGATCGTAAAGCTGATGAACGGCGGCGGCCTGTTCGAGACGGGTGCGGGCGGTTCGGCGCCCAAGCACGTCCAGCAGCTAGTGGAAGAGAACCACCTGCGCTGGGATTCGCTGGGCGAGTTCTGTGCGCTGGGCGAAAGCCTGAAGTTCTTGGGCAGCGCCAAGGGCAATGCCAAGGCCCGCGTGATGGGCAATGCGGTCGATGCGGCGACGCAAGGCGTTCTCGACCACAACAAGTCGCCCGGCGCCAAGGCCGGACAGACCGATAACCGCGACAGTCATTATTTCTTCGCGCTCTACTGGGCACAGGCGCTGGCAGCCCAGAAGGATGATGCGGAACTCGCCGCGCATTTTGCACCGGTCGCGAAGGCACTGGCCGAAAACGAAGGCAAGATCATCGCCGAACTCGCCGCCGTACAGGGCAAGCCCGCCGACCTTGGCGGCTACTACCACACCGATCCCGCAAAAACCGAAGCCGTGATGCGCCCCTCGCCGACCTTCGCACGCATCATCGGGTAAGCATGATCCGATCGCAGCCGGATGGCGGGGGTGCGAAAGCGTCACCCCGGCATTCACCGGCAATTGCGACTGTACAATCAAACCAATGCTGTAGACTGGTGCCGGTTACAGGACGAGAACCGGTACCCCCTGATGTGTTCCAAAGACAGCCCGTTTCATCGGCGTTTGACTTTGTATTTTGCTTTGTGAACAAAGTTGCCTGGCAATGACTGTTAAACCTTCCGGCAGTCAGCCAACCCCTCTGCGGCTGACTACAGCTGATCCAATGGAAATAATAGCGTCACCTCTGTTCCCGGTGATCGATTGTTGAAAGCCAGTGTGGTGTTAAGTTGTGTGGCGAAGGCCTGCACAATCCGCATGCCCAGGCCCCGGGAGTTGCGAGGATTGAAGTCCTTCGGCAAGCCAGCACCCTCGTCACGTACGGCGATGAGAACATTCCTGTCTCCGTTGCGTGTGATGCTCACCCACACTTTACCGCCAGTGTGCGAGGGATAGGCGTATTTCGCGCAATTGGTGATGAGTTCAACGATGATGAGGGCAATGGATATGGCGTTGTCAACTTTGACATTGATGCTCTTCTGCGCTTCGATCATTAACGCAATGTTGGTTGCAGAGGCGTCCAGGTCCTGGCACACCTCCTCGATGTACAGACCAAGATCCATGCTCTCGACATTGTTGCCGCGGTATAGCCGCTCGTGGGCGCGCGCAATGGCCTGCACCCGCCGCGCGGTCTCCTCAAACTGAGCCGCCGCTTCTTCATCCGCCACACGTGACTGCATTTGCAGCAAACTGACGACGATTGTCAGACTGTTCTTCACGCGATGATTCATTTCCTTCACGAGGTACTGCTGGCGAGCCAGGGCGCTCTTGATCTGCCGCACGTTGTGTTCCCGCTCTATCGCCATCCCAAGAACGTTTGCGGCACCTTGAAGGAAGGCGAGATCGTGCTCGACAAATTCGTCTTCTGATTGACTGTCGACTTCGAGGACTCCGAATGGCTTGCCATCGCCTTGCAGGATAACGTTCATTGCCCTGCGGATGCTGTGTTGAGCAAGCAGTTCGGGGGTGCGGAAACGCTCCTCGTTTTCCAGGTGGTTGGAGATGACGGATTTCCCTGTCCGAAGGGCATATCCCGCCGGAGAGGCGAGATCGGCTCCAATTGTTGCAACTCCCACGATGCCTTTGTCCCAGCCAACCCCCGCAACGACCTTGAGGGAGTTTTCTTCGGGGATATGACGTAGAACCTTGCAAAACTGCACACGCAGCCCCTCGGCCGTGAGACGTGCCGTATCTTGCAGAAGCTCTTCCATTGTCGCTCCTTGCAAAGCCTTTACGCCAAGCTCCGAGAGTATCTCCTGCTGGCGGATACGCTGTTCCAGAAGCCGTTGCGTCACGGGAGACTGACCATCGCGAGCGCCTGACTCCACGACGGGAGGAGAAACGGGTTTTGACATACCATGGACTGCCTTCCAAAAATCGACGTTTAGCAACGTTGAAGCGTAGATGCTATCATTTCAGTCGCCGCAATTCGCCTCCACAACAAGCAATTATTGACCACTGAAGGTGGTTGATAGGAGCTATCTTCTACCGCGGCACTGGCCAGCATCTGGAGCCTGCTCCACAAGCGGCGTGACTTGACACGCTGCCAAAGCCCAACAGGCTCCGACGCACGCCGCTTTCTGATCGTTGCGCTGACTGGCAGGTTTGGCACCACGTCAAGCCATGACATCGGTTACATGATCCTACTGAAAAAGACCATGGTTCATCGCGAGTTCTATGAGTGGACCGCTGGTCAGCCCAGCGTTTCGATCGATATTCCCTGGTCGAAAGCAGACGACATTGTCGTCACCTATCGTGATGGGGTCACGGCAGAGGTTGTCGAGAAACGCCTTCTCAATCCCGCATGACCGGATGTTTTCGGAAGCGCCCTACCTACGGTCGTCATGCCTCGTCGGTTTGCTGCGTTACATCAAGGCCTGCCGCATGCAAACAGTTCAGAATGGCCTTCGCATAGTGCGTGGCCTCTTCGCCGCTGAGTTGAGGCCGGTTCCATGTCGAGCCAAAGCCGGCATCGGGATCAAAGACATGCGCATCCTTGATGGCATGCGATATAAGCTGCAGGACCTTGGGATCGTGGTTTGCTGCTGTCACGTGCTGATGTCTCCGAATGCTATATGAATAATCAACTGCTAACTCTGCTGCGTCTTCATCCTTGCCGCCCAGGCTCAACAGGCGAAATGTTTGAATGCTTCGCGGTGTTCAAAGCCACACCGCGAAGCCGATGATTGTAACCACACCACACCGGCTGCGCATGTTTCGACAGTAACTAAAAGGCCGAACGCAAAGACAGTCCACGCTGCATTCTTACAGGGCACCCGGCCGAGGGTCTTCTACAAAGCCATCGGCGTTCGGCATCTTGCTGCCACGGAAGCTCTTGGCATTAAGCTCCGCGTCTTTCGGAACGATGCCGGCCCGCCCGAGAATAAAGGCGGACAGCGCATACACTTCGTCGGCAGACAGGGTCCCCGGCTCGTTCATCGGCATGGCGCGATGCACATAGTCGAAAAGGGTGCTGGCATAAGGCCAGTAGCTTTCAACCGTCTTGACAGGCGCCTTTGTATTCAGCGTACCGCGATGTCCGATGAGTGCTGGCCCGCCGGTTTGCTTTATGCCCTCCAGATCGACACCGTGGCAGCTGGCACATTTCTCGGCGTAGAGTGTTTCGCCCTGTTGATAGGTTCCCTTACCATCGGGAAGTCCGGTCCCATCAGGCATGACATCAATATTGATTGCTGCGATTTCTTCTTGGGTCGCGGGCCGACCGATCCCGAACCCTGCATCGGTGCCAGGAGTAGCCCCGATGTCGGGCGTATTGATGACGGGTGAGGGTGGCACCGGTTCGGCAAGATCACCAACCACTGCGGGCAAGGCTGCTGCGCTTCGACTTGCGGAGGTATCCGCACTCGACTTGGCAGCTTGCCCATGAACAACCGTGGAAGCAGCCAGTAGAAGCCCCATAAGTGCCAGTTCACGCATGAACATTGGTCACCTCCCCATTTGCGGCAACATGCCAGCTTTGAATTGCGTTCAGGTGATAGACGGACTTGGTTCCACGAACGCTGACCAGCTCGGCAAGTGTTGGCTGGACATAGCCTGTCTCGTCTGTGCAGCGGCTCTGCAGGACGGCATCAGCGCCGTTCCAGATCCACGGCATGCGGAACCGCGTGTGACACTTCGGCAGGACAGGTCCTTGCAGGGCGGCCTCGACCCAGTTCTTGCCACCATCAGCCGAAACCTCGGCCTTGGTGACCTTGCCGCGGCCGGACCATGCCAGCCCCGTTACTTCGTAGAAGCCCGGCCGAGGTAACTTCATGGCACCAGAGGGAAAGGTGATGACCGACTTCGCATCCATTTCCAGCGTGAACAGCCGTGCGGTGCCATCGGGCAAAAGGTCAGTGTACTTCGAGGTTTCCTCGCGGGTCATGAAGGGTTTGTTGCTCACCTCGATCCGCCGCAGCCACTTGATATGCGTGTTGCCTTCCAGTCCCGGCAGCAGCAGCCGCAGCGGATAACCCTGCTCAGGGCGCAGCGCTTCGCCGTTCTGGGCGTAGGCGAGGATCGCGTCATTCATCGCAATGTCGATTGGCACTGATCGCGTCATCACGGCAGCGTCTGAACCCTCGGCCAGAAGCCACGAAGCGCCAGCCTGAATGCCGGCCTCTTTGAGCACGGTGGAGAGCAACACTCCCGTCCATTCCGACGTCGATGTAAGTCCGTGCGTTCCTTGCACCGTCTTGAGAGTGGGCTTGCTCCATTCGGTCAGGCCGTTGCCCGAGCACTCGATGAAATGGATGCGGCTGACCGAGGGCAGGCGTCGAATGTCATGCATCGACAGGCTGAGCGGCTTGTCGACCAGGCCATGGATGATCAGGTTATGTGTTGAAGAATCGATGTTGGGGATTCCGCCATGGTGGCGCTCGAAATGCAATCCCGAAGGCGTGATGATGCCGTTGCCCGATGCCAGGGGAGTCATCGACCAACTTGAATCAAGACTGTCGGTGGGATAGCGCCAGCGAATCTCGTTCTCGAACTGCGAGCGGGAACCATAGCCACCATCTTCGAGGATAATGCGCCCTTGTTCCTTGGTGGGGTCGGGCTGGACCGGGTATTCGATTGCTCCCGGAGGCGCCTCGGCCTGGGCATAACCACCTGCGAGCAGTACACCTGACATCAACGCGCCGCCTGACAATAAATGCCGCCGCGTTAATTGGGGGAACATGCCCTCCTTGCAGTCGCATTCCTCTGTTGCAGCGCCGCCTGCCAGGATGCGGCTCTCGATTTCGACCAGTGCCTTGGCCATGCGCCTTTCGGCTGGGCCGTAGCGATCGCCTGGGAAAAGGTTTTCGGTCATCTCGTCCTCCCTCTATTCAGAATTCCGGGCACGGGTGCCAAATGGCGATGTAAAAACGTGATGACCGGTCAGATGGCCCCCGGCCTGCGCCTGTTTCATTGCTGAACTTCTGTCGGAAACGTCAATCGGCGGTCCGGACCAGGACCAGGTACGCGGATGTGTGATGTGTCATAGCGTGCCTCCCTCTGTATTGTGGTCCGGACAACAATCTCTGGCGTCTTGCAGAGTTCCATTTGACTAAAGAAGTAGTCAGTTCACATGATGATCACTATCATGCTTGAACGGGCTGTTGGTGCCGGATACGGAAAGTGAACAGACAATAGGAATTGTGTGTCAAAAGAACCGAGCGTGATTACGCCTCGTGAGGAAGTCAGTGAAGACTGGCGCGCACATGTTGGCGAAGATAGCGATCCCAGAACACTGGATCTGGCCCGCGCTCGTGAACCGGGG
>JBKJQU010000364.1:0-7965 GCA_046594995.1 Aestuariivirga sp. | reverse complement strand
GCCGGCGAAACGATGTCGCTTCCTGAGCCATTCTTCGTTCTGGCAACCCAGAACCCCATCGAGCAGGAAGGAACCTACCCCCTGCCGGAAGCCCAGCTCGACCGTTTCCTTGTGCAGATCGATGTACCCTACCCCTCGCTTGATGCCGAGCGCCGGATGCTGTTTGCGACGACAGGTGCTGGCGAGGCGGAAGCCGAGAAGGTCCTTTCGACCACCGAATTGATGAACGCCCAGCGCCTCACCCGCATGATTCCGGTGGGCGAGCAGGTGGCGGAAGCGATCCTGAAAGTGGTGCGCGCCGCAAGGCCTGGCCCCGATGCCGATGACTTCGTGAACAAGAACGTCGCCTGGGGGCCGAGCCCTCGCGCCTCGCAGGCCTTGATGCTGGGCGCCCGCGCCCGCGCCATGCTGCAGGGCAGGCTTTCGCCCTCGCTCGATGACGTGGCAGCACTCCTCGGCCCCGTCTTCCGCCACCGCATGGCGCTGAACTTCACGGCCCGCGCCGACGGCCAGACCATCGACGGCACCATCGAGCGTCTTGCAAAGCTGATCGCCTGATCTGATGACCAAGGCCGCGACAGCACTTGCCCTCACCGACCGCGCCGAATCCGCCTCGCGGGTTCTGCCGCCCTTGCTGGTGGAGGCGGAGCGCATCGCGGCGACAGTGATTTTGGGTGACCATGGGCGGAAGCGCGCCGGCCCCGGCGAAAGCTTCTGGCAATACCGGCCCTATAGTTTTGGCGACTCTACCCAGCGCATCGACTGGCATAAATCCGCCCGCTCTGACCGTGTCTACATCCGCGAGAATGAATGGGAGGCCGCCAACACGCTCTGGCTCTGGACCTCGCCGCATGTGTCGATGGATTTCCGTTCACATCTCTCCAAGGTGACAAAGCGCGAGCGTGCGCAACTCATCACGCTGGCGGCGGGTGCTTTGGCCGTTCGCGCGAACGAGCGGATCGGCGCCATCGGCTCGCCCTATTTGCCAGATCACTCGCGCAGCACGCTCGTCAAGATCGCCGACTGGATTTTGTCGGGCGAAGGTGGCGTGCTGCCGAGCTTCACCCGCATGCCGCGCTTTTCCAGCGCGCTGCTGGTGAGCGATTTCTTTGATCGCATCGATGACATTACCAGGGCCGTGACGCCGCTTGCCTCCGCCGGAATCCGCGGTCACCTCGTGCAGGTGGTTGATCCAGCCGAAGAAAGCCTGCCCTATTCGGGTCGCGTTCAATTTCAGGAAATGGCAGGGCCGTTGAAATACCTGTCCGCCAAGACCGAGACATTGCGCGAGGCGTTGCGCGATCTCAGCAGCAGGATCGGCTGGACCTTCATCATTCACCGCACCGATGAAGCCCCCGCAAGACTGCTGATGATGCTGCATGCCTTGGTCTCGGGAGCCAGGGGACGATGAACTTCATTCAGGCCCTGAGTTTTACAACACCGCTGGCACTCGGAGCACTCCTGCTGCTCCCTGTCATCTGGTGGCTCCTGCGCTTCACGCCGCCAAAACCCGAGACGGTGCGCTTTCCCCCGATCCGCCTGCTGCTCGATCTCGTCAACCGCGAGGAGCAACCGGACAAGACGCCATGGTGGCTGCTGCTTCTTCGCCTTGCTGTTGCGGCCCTCCTCATCATCGGCGTTGCGCATCCCTTCTACGCGCCGGGCCGCGTCGATACGATTGCATCAGCCCCGCTTTTGCTGGTGGTTGATGATTCCTGGGCCGCCGCCAAGGATTGGAACAAACGCCAGGAAATCATGGCCGAGATTCTGGACGGCGCCCAGCGCGCCAATGCAACGGTGACGCTCGCGACTTCAACGCCCCAGGCCCGCCCGCAATCTCTCGAGTCCACGGACGCGGCGGATACAAAGACGAGGGCTGGCGCATTGACGCCGCGCGCCCTCGACCCGGATCGCGCGGGACTGCTCGCGGCGCTGCAAAAGAGCTTCGCAAGGGCTTCTGCTTTGCGCGTCATCTGGCTCAGCGACGGGATCGACGATGGAAAAGCTCTGGAATTCGCCAATGGACTGTCAGCGCTTGCGAATGGTGCCGCCAGTGTAGAGGCCATCATTCCTGAAACCTCCACCCTCCCCGCAGCACTCGCAACGCCGGGCTTCGATGGCGGCCGCATCAAGGTGACCGCACTGCGCGTTGCAGGCGAGGCTAAGCCCATCCGCGTTGCGGCCCGCGCCGCCAATGGCCGTCCGTTGGGCGAAGTGGAACTGAACTTCGCTGTCAACGCCACCAGGGCCGAAGGCACCATCGAACTCCCGATCGAGCTTCGCAATGAAACAGGCCGGATCGAGATCGATGGCGAGCGCAATGCCGCTGCCACCTTCCTGATGGACGACCGCTGGCGGCGCAAAACCGTTGCCCTGCAATCGGGCATGTCGAGCGAAAGCGCGCAGCCCCTGCTCTCGCCGCTTTATTATGTCTCACGCGCGCTTGAGCCCTATGGCGAAATGAGCGAGCCCGCCGATACCGCAAGCTTGAAGTCGAACCTTGACCAAGGCCTGTCGATGCTGGTGCTGGCCGATATCGGCGTGTTGCCGCAGGAACAGCAGGAACTGGTTTCAGGCTGGATCGAGCGCGGCGGCGTGCTGCTGCGCTTTGCCGGACCTCGCCTTGCCGGCACGCAGGATGGCCTGATCCCCGTGACGATCCGCGAAGGCGGCCGCTCGCTCGGAAGTGCCTTGAGCTGGGAAACGCCGCAGAGCCTTCAGGCCTTCCTCGAAACCAGCCCGTTTGCCGGGCTGCCCATGGACAATGCCGTGAAGGTGACGCGTCAGGTTCTGGCCGAGCCCGATGCGGAACTGCCGGGCAAGGTCTGGGCCACGCTTGAGGATGGCACGCCGCTTGTCACCGCCAGCCGCAGCGGCAAGGGGTTGATCGTGCTGTTCCACGTGACGGCCAATGCCGACTGGTCGAACCTGCCGCTCTCCGGCCTCTTCGTCGAAATGCTCCGCCGCGTGCTTGACCTCGCACCCGCCGCCGGTGGCGGTGCCGCCAATGCGGCGGCACAGGCCGATGCGCAGGCTTTCACACCGTGGCGGGCCTTGAACGGCTTTGGCGAGTTGTCCGATCCCTCGCCCGATGTCCAGCCCATTCCGGCCTCAGGCATCGACAAGGCGATAGCCTCGCAATTGACGCCCGCCGGACTCTACCGCCGTGGCGCGCAGGAACGTGCCTTGAACATCACGCGGACAGGAGATGCCTTGACGCCCATCACCGGATTGCCGGCAACCGTCACGCTGCGCTCGCTCGTTCCCATGCCCGCGACGCCTCTTGCACCCTATGCCTTCTCGCTCGCCATGATCCTGTTTCTGGCCGATTGCCTCGCGGCGCTTTTCCTTGGCGGCGGCATCAACCGTCTGCGTGCGCGCCGTGCCGCCGTGGCGATGCTTGCCCTGTTCGTGCTGTTCCCATGGCATGACATTGCCAATGCTCAGCCGGCTGACGAATTCGCGATGAAAAACGCGCTCGAAACCCGTTTCGCCTATGTGACGACGGGAGACGACGCGATCGACCAGGTCAGCGAGCAGGGATTGAAGGGCCTGAACACGGTCCTGCGCGACCGCACCTCGGTGGAAGCTGGCGATCCCGTCGGCGTCAACATCGAGCGCGACGAGATCGTCTTCTTCCCGCTCCTCTACTGGCCGGTGCGCGCCGATGCGCCGGTGCCGTCTGATGCAGCGCTTGCCCGCATGGACACCTACATGAAGAACGGCGGCACCATCTTCTTCGATCTGCGCGAGGATGGTGCAGGAACCGATACGCTCGCCGGCGGTGCCTCCGCGAGTTCGGAAGCACTCCGCCGCATGCTGGCGAAGCTCGATATTCCGCCGCTCGAACCCGTGCCGGAAAGCCATGTCCTCACCAAGAGCTTCTACCTGCTCGACCGCTTCCCCGGCCGCTATGACGGTGGCCGCCTCTGGGTGGAACGTACAGATTCAGAGGGTGCCGCATCCGGCAATACCGATGGCGTCAGCACCATCATCATCGGCTCCAATGATTATGCCGCCGCATGGGCGCTCGATGACAATGGCGAGCCCGTCTATGCATCGGTGCCGGGCAGCGACCGGCAGCGCGAATTCGCATTTCGAACCGGCGTCAACGTCGTGATGTATGCGCTGACCGGCAACTACAAGGCCGATCAGGTTCACATCCCCGCACTGCTTGAAAGGCTCGGTCAGTAATGGACTGGAGCCTATCCTTCGCGCCCATCCTGCCATGGGCCGTGGTTCTGGTGCTTGCCGCACTGGGAGTGCTGCTCGTCGGCATCATGGCCTATGCCCGCACGCGCGGTATCCTGCTGCGCGCCCTGTCGCTCGCCTTCCTCGTGGCGGCACTCGCCAACCCGTTGATCCGCAACGAGGAACGAGAGGAACTGACCGATATCGCGGTCGCCGTCGTCGACCGTTCCTTGAGCCAGGAGAACGGCGAGCGCATCGCCCGCACCAACGAGGCCGAAGCCGCACTGAAGCAGGCGGTGGCGCGGCTGGGCAACATCGAACTCCGCACGGTTGAAGTCCGCTCCGGCATCAGCGCCGAAGATGATGGCACCCGCGCCTTCGATGCCCTGAACCGCGCCTTGGCTGACATTCCGCCCGAGCGTTTCGCGGGCGCGGTGATGATCACCGATGGCCAGGTCCACGATGTGCCGGAAGATTTGACCAAGGCCAACATCGGCGGCCCCGTCCACGGCCTCATCACCGGCTCCAAAACCGAGCGCGACCGCAAGGTGGTGATCGACAAGGCACCCCGCTTCGGCATCGTCGGCAAGGAACAGACCTTGACCTTCCACGTCGAGGAAACCAATGGCACCGGCCAGCCGGTCGATGTCACGGTCACTGTCGGCAAGGATGATGTCCGCATCATCACCGTCATGCCGGGCGAGGCAACGGACGTGACGATCCCCGTCGATCATGGCGGGCAGAATATTGTGGAAATCGGCGTTCCCCCGCTGGACGGCGAAATCTCCGCCCAGAACAACCGTGTTGTCACCGTTCTCGAAGGCGTTCGCGACCGGCTGCGTGTGCTGCTGGTTTCAGGCGAGCCCCATGCAGGCGAGCGCACATGGCGGAACCTTCTCAAGGCCGATGCCTCGGTCGACCTTGTGCATTTCACCATCCTCCGCCCGCCTGAAAAGCAGGATGGAACGCCCACCAAGGAACTGGCCCTCATCGCCTTCCCCACGCGCGAACTCTTCGTCGACAAGCTTGATGAATTCGACCTCGTGATCTTCGACCGCTACCGCAGGCAAACCGTGCTGCCCGCCGTCTACATGAGCAACATCGCGCGCTATGTCGAAGACGGCGGCGCGGTCCTGATCGCGTCCGGCCCCGATCTCGCCAGCGAAGACGGTCTCTATTATACGCCCCTCTCCGACATTATCGCGGCAGCACCCACCGGTCAGGTTCTCGAAGGCGGCTTCAAGCCGATGCTCACCGATGCTGGCAGGAAGCACCCCGTCACGCGCGATCTGGCGGGTAGTGCCGGCGAGACGCCCACATGGGGCCGCTGGTTCCGCCTCGTCGATACGAGGGTAAGTTCGGGCGACACCGTCATGTCAGGTCTTGATGACAAGCCGCTGCTGGTATTATCCCGCACCGGCAAGGGCCGCGTGGCGCAGATGCTCTCGGACCAGGGCTGGCTCTGGGCCCGTGGCTTCGAAGGCGGCGGCCCGCAAACCGAATTGCTCCGCCGCATGGCGCACTGGCTGATGAAGGAGCCCGACCTCGAGGAGGAATCCCTCGAAGGCACGCAGGCGGCCAAGAACCTCGTGATCGAGCGCCGCACGATGGCAGACAAGGCCGATCCGGTGACGGTGACGCTTCCCTCCGGAAAGACCGCTAGGGTGCCGCTGAATGAAACCTCGCCCGGCCGCTTCCAGGGCACGCTGCCGATCGAGGAAGCGGGCCTCCACCGGATGAGCGATGGCACGCTTGACGCGGTTGCAGCAGCGGGCAGCGCCAATGCGCGCGAAATGTCGAGCCTCGTTGCAACGGCTTCAGTGCTCCAGCCGGTTGCCGCTGCAACAGGTGGATCGGTGCAGTGGCTGGAGGATGGCATGCCGCAATTGGTGAAGGTCCAGCCCGGCCGGCAGATGGCGGGTTTGGGCTGGGTAGGCCTCAAGGCCAATGGCGCGCACCGCGTGCTGGCGGTGTCGGATGTTCCGCTGTTCTCCACGCTCCTAGCGCTGGGCGCACTGCTTCTGGGCTTCTGCGCCATGTGGTATCGCGAAGGCCGCTGAGGCCGGAACCTGAGCCAGCCCCGACACGCCATCGAGAGCGCCGGATTTCAATTCCAGAAAAAGGAAGCGGTCGGGGTTCACAGGTCCCGGCAGCGATATCAGGTCACGGGTCAGCCGCTTGAAACCCACCCTGGCATAATAGGGCTCGTCCCCAACAAGCAGTACCAGCGCATGGCCTTGTGCCTCCGCCCGCGCCAGACCCTCATTCATCAGCGCCAGACCGATGCCGAGCTTCTGCCGGTCCGGATGAACGGCAAGCGGCCCCAGCAGCAGCGCCGGGCTTTGCTTGGCTCCGATGGCCAGTGGCCAGAAGCTGATCGTGCCCGACAAAGTGACACCCGGATCGCGCACCACCAATGACAGGCCCTCTACCGGGGCATTGCCCTCGCGCAGCCGGTAGGATGTCTTGGAATGCCGGTCCGAGCCGAAGCTTAGATCCAGCAGGTGTTCGATGGCGTGTTGGTCGAAGGGCGTGGCGTCGCTGCAGGAAATACTACCGCACATGGGATTGGTCTTTCAGGGAAGCTTCAAAGGGGCACCCGGAGGCCCCGATAGCGCAACCAATATTGTGCGGAATTCGGATGACCGGACGCGAGTTCAGGCGCGCGCAGAAATGCGCGTGTCGCAGGCTCGTCGTCGCTGGCCGATGTTGGTCATCGCGGTCATGATGCGCGCCATAGCTTTCCAACCGGTCAACGTCAAGAAAATCTGTCTACCACTCCCGCGTGGGGGCTGCGCCATTCAGCACCTCGTCGATGCGGCGGCGCGTTCCCCTTGTCGTATCATCGGGCAGCGCGTCTGTCGGAAAGAACTTGGCTTCCGCAATTTCCAGATTGCTGCTGAACGGTTCCTCGCTGAATTTCCGCAGCACGAAACACGCAACATGATCGCCCGGAAACTGCTTGTCGTTGAGATAAATGCCATGGAGCACTAGTTCCTCTTCCGGCACCACGCCGGACTCCTCACGCACTTCGCGCGCCGCAGCCTGAAAGACTGTCTCGCCGCGCTCCACGCCGCCTCCGGGGAACAGCCAGCCCGGCGCATAGGTATGCCGGATCAGCAGCACCTCGCCTGATGGCCGCAGCACCATTGTACGGGTGCCGATGGTCAGTCCCCGGGTCTGGCGGTAAAGCGGCCGCATCACCAGCGCCTGTGCCGTCTTGAAAAAATACGTCTTGAACATGCCGAACGACTACTCCCACAAGCGGCCAGCGCCAAGCTTGAGTTCCTTCCGGGGCGGCGCTAATCGATTTTCCATGAACACGGGCATAACGATCACGCCGGTCCGCGGCAAAGCCGCAAAGCGCGCCTTCCTCGATCTTCCGTTCTCGCTCTACCGTAACGACCCGAACTGGGTGGCGCCGCTCTATATCGAGCGGTTCGAGCATCTGGACCCGAAGAAAAACCCCTATTTCCTGCATGCCGACGTGGAGCTTTTCCTGGCCGCGCGGAACGGCAAGACGGTGGGCCGCATTTCCGCTCAGGTCTGCCGCTTGCGCAGCGAAATCTACAAGGATGGCGTGGGCCAGTTCGGCTTCATCGAAGCGGAGGACGATCCGGCGATTTTCGCAGCTCTTTTCGAGGCGGCCTCCGGTTGGCTGAAGTCGCGCGGCATTAGCAGGATTCAGGGACCTTTCAATTTCTCGATCAACGATGAGATGGGGCTCCTCATCAAGGGCTTCGACACGCCGCCAAATCTCTTCATGGGCCACGC
>JBKJQU010000189.1:0-3191 GCA_046594995.1 Aestuariivirga sp. | reverse complement strand
CGACCGGGCCATTGGGCACCTTCCGGTAGCCCACGATACGATCGATGCCATCCACGGGCGAGCGTGTGTCATAGACGCCGATCTGGCTCTGTTTCAGATGATCCGTGAACAGAACATACTGGCTGAGGTTTTGCGGCTCCTTGGCCGGGGGATGGCGCGCCACCAGCCAGCCATCGTCGCGTATCATGGCAATAGTCGATCCAGGCCAACATCGCGATGGCCGAGAACATCACCAGCACCAGCACTCCGGAAATTGCCAGCATGGCAATGGCCGACGATACCTGCTTTGCGTGGAAGAGTTGCGTTTGGCTTCATCTTTGCCTGCCAGCCGGCGGTGAGCGTCAGTACTCCAGCGTTGCCGGTTTGCTTGGGTCCAATCCCGTGCCGGTCAAGTTCGCATTGCTTGAACATGTTCACTTGTGGCCGCCCGTTTCAGGCGCCCGGCAATGCAAAAAGGGCCGGAGTGGTTCCGGCCCTTTCAAACTTTTCCGTTAAGGGAAATTATGCCTCGACGGCCTTTTCCACGGCCTTCCCGGCAGCAGGGTTCAGGCCCACGGCGCGCTGCTTTTCGGCGATACGCGCCGACTTGCCGGTACGGCCACGGAGATAATAGAGCTTGGCGCGGCGCACCTTGCCGTGGCGCACGACCTTGATCGAGTCGATCAGCGGCGAATAGACCGGGAACACCCGCTCCACGCCTTCGCCATAAGACATCTTGCGGACGGTGAAGTTCTCGTTGATGCCGCCGCCGGAGCGGGCGATGCACACACCTTCATAGGCCTGAACGCGGGTGCGCTCGCCTTCCTTGACCTTCACGTTGACAATCACGGTGTCGCCGGGGCCGAACTGCGGCACGGCGCGCTGGGCGGCGACAATGGCCACCTGCTCTTTTTCGAGCTGCTCGATGATATTCATAATCTCGTTCCTTTCGGGGTTGCGGGCCTATACCCTCAACCCGGTTCAAAATCAAATCTTTCCCGATTCGTGGGCCCGCCCGCAGGCGGCCCAGAGATCGGGCCTTCTGGCCCTGGTCAGTTCCACACGCTGCTCCTGCTTCCACCTGGCTACCGCCTTGTGGTCGCCGGACATCAGCACCTGGGGAATTTCCACACCCTCCCAGATATTTGGCTTGGTGTAGTGGGGGTGCTCCAGGAGGCCCCCCTCGAAACTTTCTTCCTCGGCCGAAGCCTGTTTCCCCATCACGCCGGGCAACAGCCTCACGACCGCGTCAAGCAGCACCAGTGCAGCAGGCTCGCCGCCCGAGAGCACATAGTCTCCAACCGAAACCTCACGCAGGTTCCGGCCCTCGATGACCCGCTCGTCCACGCCTTCGAAGCGGCCGCATACGATCAGCACACCTGGCCCCGCGCTGAGTTCGCGCACGAGCTTCTGCGTCAGCGGCTCGCCACGGGGGCTCATCAGAAGCCTCGGACCTTCGTGCGGGGCGGCGTCGACTGCCGCTGACAGCACGTCGGGTTTCAGCACCATGCCCGCGCCACCGCCCGCGGGGTGATCGTCCACCGTCCGGTGCCGGTCGGTTGCGGAAGCCCGGATGTCCCGCGCCTCAATCGACCAGAGCCCCTGTTCCAGGGCGCGTCCCGCAAGGGAGTGCCCCAGCGTGCCCGGAAACATCTCGGGGAAGAGCGTGAGGACGGTAGCGCGGAATGTCACTTCCGTTCACCCTCATCCAGAAACCCTTCCGGAAGATCGACCACCACTTTGTCCCCGTCCGCTTCCAGCACGTAGCCTTCGGCAAAGGGGATCAGCACGGTGTCCTTCCGGTTCTCGACCCTGACGTCGATCAGGTCGCTGGCACCATAGTTCTCGATGCTGACGACCTCGCCCAGACGCGTGCCATCGGCCAGATGCACGGGAAGCCCGATGAGGTCATGGATATAGACTTCGCCGTCCTCAGGTTCGGGAAGACGCTCGCGCGGCACGAAAAGCTCCGTGCCCCTCAAGCCTTCAGCCCGGTTGCGGTCGGTCACACCTTTCAGGATGGCGATGAAACCATCCTTCTGGGCGCGAAGCCTGGCGATTTCGATCTTCTCGCCCTTTGCCGTTTCAAGCGGCGAATAGGTGGCGATCGCTTCCGGCTCGGCGGTGAAGCTTTTAAGCTTCACCTCGCCCTGGATGCCATGGGCGCTGGTGATGAGGCCCACGAGGACCATGTCACGCTGCGCCATGGTGCGTCAGCCTCAGCCGGCGGCCTTGGCGGCTTCCAGCTTCTCGCGCTCGAGGCGCTTCTTGCCGGGAAGGGCCTTGTTCGGATTGTTGCGGGCTTCGCGCTTGGCGAGGCCGGCCTTGTCGAGGAAGCGCAGCACGCGATCGGTCGCCTGAGCGCCCTTCTTCAACCAGGCTGCGGCCTTCTCGTTGTCGAGCTTCATGCGGTTGGCGTCGTCCTTCGGCAGCATCGGGTTGAAATGCCCGACGACGTCAATGAACTTGCCATCACGCGGCGCTGCCGCATCGGCGATGACGATATGATAGTAAGGGCGCTTCTTCGAACCCGCGCGTGCAAGACGCATCTTAACGGCCATAGTCTTTCTCCTTGATGATCCGTGTTCTGATTAAAATTACTTCTTCTTGCCGAGACCCGGCAATCCTCTGAAGGGCGATCCGCCGCCAAGTCCCGGCAATCCGCCGAGGCCCGGAAGCTTTCCTGCGCCAAGCCCCGGCAATCCCGGAAGCTTGGGCATCTGCGGAATCGATCCGCCCTGCATCATTTGCTTCAAATCTTCCGGCAGCGCATCGGGGTCGAGGTTTGCGAGTTCGGCTTGCATCTTTTCCAGTTCCGCCGCATCGGGGCCGCCCTTGCCGCCGCCCATCATCTTGCCGAACAGGCCTTTGCCCTGGCCCATCTGCTTCATCATCGCGGCCATCTGGATATGCATCTTCAAAAGCCGGTTGATTTCCTCAACCTTGGTGCCCGAACCTGTGGCCACGCGCCTCTTGCGCTTGGCGTCCATCGTCTTGGGGTGGCGGCGCTCATACGGCGTCATCGAGCCGATGATCGCCATCTGGCGCTTCAGCACCTTGTTGTCGAGGTCGAGGCCGTCCATCTGCTTCTTGATCTTGCCCATGCCGGGCAGCAGGTTCATGACGCCACCCATGCCGCCCATCTTCTGCAACTGGCGCAACTGGTCGGCGAGGTCCTCCAGATCGAAGGAGCCCTTCCGCATGCGGTCGGC
>JBKJQU010000156.1:0-16600 GCA_046594995.1 Aestuariivirga sp. | reverse complement strand
CTGCCGAAGACGGCGCGGATCGCCTCGATTTCCTTCTTGTCGCCAATGGGTGTCGAGGTCGCGTGCGGGTTGATGTAGTCGATCTTGTTCTTCACGCCGGCCATGGCCTGCTTCATGCAGCGGATGGCGCCCTCGCCCGACGGTTGCACCATGTCGTAGCCGTCAGACGTGGCGCCGTATCCCACGAGCTCGGCATAGATTTTGGCGCCGCGGGCCTTGGCATGCTCGAGTTCCTCGAGCACCACCGTGCCGGCACCGCCTGCGATCACGAAGCCGTCGCGATTCTTGTCGTAGGCGCGGGACGCGTTGTGCGGCGTGCCGTTGTACTTCGACGACATGGCGCCCATGGCATCAAACAAGACCGACAGCGTCCAGTCGAGTTCCTCGCCGCCGCCGGCGAACATGACATCCTGCTTGCCCCACTGGATCAACTCGGCCGCATTGCCAATGCAGTGCGAGGACGTGGCGCAAGCCGAGGAAATCGAATAATTCACGCCGCGAATGCCGAAGGGTGTCGCAAGCGTTGCGGAATTGGTGCTGGACATGGCGGCGGGCACGGCGAAGGGACCCACGCGCTTCGGGCCTTTTTCGCGCGTCGTATCGGCGGCCTGCACGATGGTCCGGGTCGATGGCCCGCCGGAGCCCATGATGATGCCGGTGCGGTCGTTCTTTACTTCATTTTCGGCAAGGCCAGAATCGACGATGGCCTGCTGCATCGCCGCATAGTTCCAGGCGGCACCGTCACCCATGAAGCGGCGCACGCGGCGATCGATACTTTCGAGATCGAATTGGGGGGCGCCATGGACCTGGCAGCGGAATCCGAGCTTTTCGTAGGACTCGGACTTGACGATGCCGGATTTCGCCTCGAACAGCGAATTCAGGACTTCCTGAACATTATTGCCAATGCTCGACACGATGCCGAGACCGGTAACGACGATTCGCCTCATTTCTTAATCCTCTCTCAGGCGCCGGGCTGGTGGAACAGGCCGACCTTCATATCGGAGACCTGATACACCGTTTCACCGTCCGCTTTCATGATGCCGTTCGATACCGCAAGCTTCAGCTTACGCAGTATCAGCCGCGTGACATCGACCTCATAGGTCACCTTTTTCACTGCCGGGGTTACCATGCCAGTGAGCTTCACTTCACCGACTCCGATGGCGCGGCCACGCCCCGGTTCGCCAAGCCAGCCCAGGAAGAAACCGGTCAATTGCCACAGCGCGTCGAGGCCAAGGCAGCCCGGCATGACCGGATCACCCTGGAAATGGCAGGGGAAAAACCACAGGTCCGGCTTGATATCGAATTCGGCCACGATCTTTCCGAGGCCGGCCGAGCCGCCGTCCTTCGAAATTTCGGTGATGCGGTCGAACATCAGCATGGGAGGAAGCGGAAGCTGAGCATTTCCCGGGCCAAAGAGTTCGCCCCGGCCGCATGCCAGCAGATCCTCATAATCATACCGCGATTTCCGGTCGGTCATTCTCAGTCCTGGTTTCAATGTCTCGCCGGAAGTGTCCCCGGGATCAGCCGTTCCTATCACATGGGAAATAGGGGTCCAAGTGCGGTTTCGGAAGCTTTGGGACGTGGCAGCCCGCCGCATTGGCACTCAGATTGCTTTCTAGATGGGAAGTCGCATATAAGGATCAACGTGATGATGCTTCAGGAAAGAGAACTGGCTGAACGGCTGCGGTTGGCGGGCTTGCGTCCGACGCGGCAACGCGTGTCATTGGCCACAATCCTGTTCGGCGCGGGCGATCGCCATGTGAGTGCGGAATCACTGCATCAGGAAGCCGTGGCAGCCCGCATGAACGTGTCGCTGGCGACTGTCTATAATACGCTGAACCAGTTCAAGGCTGCGGGGCTTCTCCGCGAAGTGGCCTTTGAAGGCGACCGCACTTTCTTCGACACCAATACGTCCAACCACTTCCATTATTTTCTGGAAGAGACCGGCATTCTCGTCGACATCGGCGCGGATGACCTCGAGGTGAAGGGCCTGCCCGAACTGCCATCCGGTACCGAGATCGACCGGATCGACATCATCGTCCGCCTGAGGAAAATCGGAACCTAGCGCATTGGGCGAGCAAGTGGAATCACTTGCGATGCGCAAAATGCGCCGGAATCCAAGCTTTCGAGCAACTTATCGGTGGTCAGTTGACCGCCGGTTGCCCTTGTCAATCAGGCTGCTTGCGATGTTCCTGACAGGAAGCCGGCTTCCCAGCCGAGGATTGCCTGTTTCCTCGTCAATCCCCAGTGATAGCCGCCAAGCCCGCCCGATTTCGCCAGTACTCGATGACAGGGCACCACAAAGCTGATCGGATTCTTGCCCACGGCCGAACCCACAGCACGTGAGGCCTTCGCGTTGCCGATGTGGCTGGCGATATCAGAATAGGTTGTCGCCTGCCCCATGGGGATGCGCAGCAATGTTTCCCATACCCTGGTTTCGAAATCAGACCCGATGAAGACGATACGGAGCGGCTTGTCGGCCTTCCATTGCGACGGATTGAAGATGCGCGAGACGATGGGCGCAGCCGCACAACTGTCCTCGACATAGGTGGCATCGGGCCAGCGCCGCTTCATGTCATCGAAGGTCGCCTGTTCGCGACCGGGATCGGCGAAAGCCAGGCCGCAAATGCCAAATTCCGTCAACATGATGAGCGCCATGCCAAAGGGGCAGGCGTGAAAGCCATACCGGATGGTCAAACCCTTGCCGTGCGCCTTGTAAAAGCCGGGCGACATGCCCTCATGTGTGATGAACAGGTCATGCAACCGGCCGGGCCCCGAAAGCCCTACCTCGTAAGCCGTGTCGAGCACTGTGGCGGAATCGCGCAACAACTTCCGGGCGTGGTCGATGGTCAAGGCCTGAACGAAGGCCTTGGGGCTAAGGCCTGCCCAGCGCATGAACAGGCGCTGGAGATGAGCGGCGCTCAGGCCATTCTTCTCGGCCAGACTTTCAAGGGATGGCTGCTCCCGCCAGTGTTCTCGCAGAAATTCGAGGTTATGGCGGACGATCTCATAATCGCGCGCTGCACTTTGCATGGTGGCGAGGTCTGTCATGCCGCTCAAATTAGCTGACTGCGCGTCCCAAGCCCACCCGAAAGCTGATCAGATGCGCGGTATGGCTAATGCGCTGCGCAGGGCCGCAGCCAAAGTCTTCCGTTCCTCGGGTCCGAGAAAGTCTCCGACGGTCAGCCTGATCTGGCCGGACACGATCGACAGCCTGCCAATCAGTTCGCGCTCGGCATCTTCCTCGAGTTCCACCCTGACCCAGCGGCGGACAAGACGTTGCTGTTCCGGCGGCTCGTTGCCCCGCAGCCGGTCGAAGATCAGCTCATGATCGGTAATGCTGATTCGTTCCATGCGGCGGGCATCGGCAAAGTTTGCGGTAAAGGCCCACCACACGAGGAGCACATCCAGCCCGGCGAAGCCCGCAACCGGCCAGGCGCCGATCGACATGAACAGCGCGCCCACCGCCAGATTGACGATGACGATGAATCCCATGACGATCAGGAAGCCCTGCTTCGACAGGCTGCGGTGCGGCGTCAGTATGGCCTGCCACGGTTTCGTATTGCTTCGGTCCATGAACTCGGCTTACCCCTTGGTCGCAATCAAGACAGGGACATCATGGCAAAGACAAGCCGTCTCAAGCCTGACGAGATCGAGGAGATTTTCCGGCGGTTTCATGCTGCCAATCCTGAACCCAAGGGCGAACTCCATTCGGTCAACGACTATACCCTTCTCGTTGCGGTCGTACTCTCCGCGCAGGCCACCGACGAGGGCGTGAACAAGGCAACCAAACCGCTCTTTGCCATTGCCGACACACCCGAGAAGATGACCGCACTTGGAGAAGATACGGTGCGGGACCACATCAAGACCATCGGATTGTTCCGCGGCAAGGCCAGAAACGTGACCGCATTGTCTCAGCAGCTGATCGAGAAGCACGGCGGCAAAGTTCCCGATGACCGGGAAGCGCTGGAGGCGCTACCGGGAGTTGGCCGGAAAACCGCCAATGTGGTGCTCAACATCGCGTTTGGCCATCCCACAATCGCTGTCGATACGCATCTGTTCCGGGTCGGCAACCGGACGGGACTTGCACCTGGAAAAACGCCGCTCGAAGTCGAATTGAAGCTTCTGAAACGGGTGCCAAAAATTTACGGCCGCCATGCCCACCACTGGTTGATTCTCCATGGCCGGTATGTCTGCAAAGCGCGGAAGCCCGAGTGCTGGCGCTGCCTGATCTTTGATATCTGCCGCTTCAGGCCGAAGACGCCCGCACCTGTTTGAACAAATGCACAAAGTAGGACGTCGAATAAAGCGGTACGACCAGGTTCACGAAGGGGACAAGGGAGAAAACTGCTGGAAGAAGTCCGGCGATGAAGATCGTTCCGGTATTCTCCTTCCGCATCTGGCGCGCGTCCTCAGGCGGCATATGGCGCATGGCCACCATCTCGAAATACTCGCGGCTGATGAGATAGGCGTTGGCCGCCACCAGTGCTACCGCTCCGATACCGAAGAATACCACCGGCAGGACCGCCAGATTGACCAGCAGCACGATGAGAAAGAACTGCACCGCCATCAGGATTGCCTTCATCCCAGGCAAGGGCACGCCGGGACGGTCAGCAGAATAGTGCCGAAGTTCCACCTTCTCGGCGATCTGGTCAAGAAACAGGCCGGCAAAGGCTGCCGTGACGGGTGACATCAGAAAGAAGAAGGCAAACAGCAAGGCAATTCCGGTGCCGAGCCCCAGTGCCCAGTCGGCCCAGGGCCAAGAGAACTGGGTAAGGGCCAGAAGCATGACTTCAGCCGCAATCAGCACCGCGATGAACAGCGCGATTGTCAAGCCAAGGGCCTTCAAAAGCACCGAGCGGAAGTCAGGCGACAGGAGATCGCCAAAGGCCCTGAAAGCTGATGTGATCATGGATCAATCAGGTAATGAGGAATGCTTGCCAGCGCAAGAGAGCTTCGCTAGGGGCAGGTCATCGGGTGCTGGAGAAAATCATGACCGCTTATAACATCGATGTCCTTTGCATCGGAAATGCCATTGTGGATGTTCTCGCCCGCGTGGAGGACGGTTTCGTCGCAAAACATGACCTCGTCAAAGGATCGATGAACCTGATTGACGAGGATCGCGCCGAACTTCTTTACGGTGACATGGGGCAGGCGATGGAAGTCTCAGGCGGCTCTGCCGGCAATACCGCGGCAGGCGTCGCATCCTTTGGCGGCAAGGCGGCTTATTTCGGCAAGGTGAAAGCCGACCAGCTGGGCGCCATTTTCCGGCATGACATGCGGGCACAGGGCGTTCGTTTCGACACGCCAGCCGCCGCGGCTGGCCCTGCCACCGCGCGCTCCTTCATCCTGGTGACGCCCGATGGCGAGCGCACGATGAATACCTATCTCGGTGCCTGCGTGAATTTTACGACGGCGGATGTAGATGCGGGTACCGTTCAATCCGCGCAGGTGACTTACATGGAAGGCTATCTCTGGGACCGTCCGGAGGCCAAGGAGGCTTTCAAGCTCGCGGCGAAAATTGCCCGCGCCGCAGGGCGCAAGACCTCCATCACGCTGTCAGACTCCTTCTGCGTCGAGCGTCATCGCGACAGTTTTCTCGATCTCATCCGGAACGACATCGACATCGTCTTTGCCAACGAGTCGGAGATCAAGTCGCTCTACAAGACACAGAATTTCGATGGCGCCATGCAGGCCATTGCCAAGGATTGCCCCATTGCAGTTCTGACGCGTTCAGCTGCGGGCTGCGTCGTGGTAAAAGGGCAGGAGGTTCACGCGGCGCCTGCCTATCCCGTCAACAAGGTTGTCGACGTGACGGGGGCGGGCGATCTTTTCGCGTCGGGCTTCCTGTTCGGCTTTACCAACCGCAAGTCCTTGGCGGAATGCGCGCAGCTTGGTGCGCTGGCTGCTGCGGAAGTGATCTCCCATATCGGGGCCAGGCCGGAAATCAATCTCCGCGCCCATGCGAAGGCCGTGGGCTTTCTATAGCTTCCGCAGGAAGACGCTGCGGATGAAGTGATCTCCGCCTTTCCGCAGCACGAGGTCGGCGCGCGGCCTCGTCGGCAGCACGTTTTCGCGCAGGTTCACGAGGTTGATGGTTTCCCAGATACGGGTGGCTGTCTCACGCGATTCCTTGTCGGTCAGAGTCGAAAAGCGATGGAAGTAGGACTTCGGGTTCCGGAAGGCGCTGTCGCGAAGGGTAAAGAAGCGTTCGATGTACCATTTGCGGAGATCGCCCACATCGGCATCGAGATAGATCGAGAAATCGAAGAAGTCGGACGTGTTCGGAATGCCGCGGCCATCGCGCGGCGGGCGTCCGGTCTGCAGCACATTGAGGCCTTCGACGATCAGGATGTCAGGCTGGTCAACTGTCACGCGCTCGTTCTTCAAGACGTCATAGGTCAGGTGCGAGTAAAGCGGTGCTGTCACATTGCGCTTTCCCGCCTTTATGTCAGACAGGAAGCGCAGGACTGCGGGAAGATCGTAGCTTTCGGGAAAGCCCTTCCGCGTCATCAGGCCTTCGCGGTCGAGAACCGCATTGGGCAGCAGAAATCCATCGGTGGTGACGAGATCGACCTTCGGATGCTTCGGCCAGCGTGCCAGCAGGCGCTGGAGGATACGCGCGGTGGTGCTTTTTCCCACTGCGACGCTGCCCGCCATGCCGATCACATAAGGCACCTTGCGCTCGCTCAAATGCAGGAAATTATTCGTGGCGCGGAAAAGGCCCTGCGTCGCTGCAACATAAAGATTGAGCAGGCGCGACAGCGGCAGGTAGATCGTCTCGACTTCGGCGAGATCGATGCGGTCATTCAGGCCGCGCAGCTCGTCGAGATCCTGCTGGGTGAGCGTCATGGGCGTATCGGCACGAAGGGCCGACCATTCCTCACGTGAGAAGCGGCGGAATGGCGAGACTTCCTTGACCAGTTCTTCCATTCTCAGACCTGTGGGCGCGCGGCTTTTTCAGCAATGCCGCTAACGCCCTGGCGGCGGGCGAGCTCTGCCATGACATCCGCAAGCTTCACATCCGTTGCTTCGAGCAGCACCAGCAAATGATAAAGCAGATCGGCGGATTCAGCGGCGATGTGCTTCCTGTTTCCGATCACGGAAGCAAGTGCGGTTTCTACCGCTTCCTCACCCAGTTTCTTGGCACATTGCTCGACGCCTTGTGACAGCAGCTTGGCGGTATAGGAGTCTTCCGGCAAGGCGCCCTTGCGGCTTGCAATCGCGGCGGCAAGCTGCGCCAGAATTTCCAGACCATGCTCGGCCATATGGTTCCCCTTGGTCTTTCCTAGCACAGCCGCATAGGGATGCCATTGGCCGAAAGATGGTGCTTGGCTTCAGTAATGGAGTAGGAGCCAAAATGGAAGATCGAGGCGGCGAGGACCGCTGCGGCATGGCCATCGCGGATGCCTTCGACCAGATGATCGAGACTGCCCACCCCGCCCGAGGCGATGACGGGTACAGTGACCGCATCGGCAATGGCGCGGGTCAATGCGATGTCGAAGCCCTTGCCGGTGCCATCGCGGTCCATGGAGGTCAGCAGGATTTCACCCGCACCAAGTGTCACGACTTCCTTGGCGAATGCGATGGCATCGATGCCGGTGGGCTTGCGGCCGCCATGGGTGAAGATTTCCCACTTGTCCGGTGCGACCGACTTTGCATCGATCGCCACCACGACGCATTGCGCGCCGAATTTTTCCGACGCCTGACGGACGAAATCACGATTGGCAACGGCGGCGGAATTGATCGAGACCTTGTCTGCACCCGCCAGCAGAAGTTTCCGGATATCATCGAGCGTGCGTACACCGCCGCCGACGGTGAGCGGCATGAAGCAGGCCTCTGCCGTTCGCGAGACGACGTCGAAAATGATTCCCCGGTTCTCATGCGTCGCCGTGATGTCGAGGAAGCAGAGTTCATCGGCGCCGGCCGCATCATAAGCCTTGGCGATTTCAACGGGGTCTCCGGCATCGCGGAGATCAACGAAATTCACGCCCTTGACGACGCGGCCGTCCTTCACATCGAGGCACGGAATGAGGCGAGCTTTGAGCATCACGCCGCTTTCCTTAAGAGGCGCAACGCCTTTGGTACGTTTATACGCCCATCATATAGAGCGCGCCCCGAAATGGCGCCCTCGAGGATGTTGCAGTCCGGCTGCAGCAGCCGATGGATGTCATCCATCGAGGCGAGGCCGCCCGACGCGATGACGGGGATGTTCACGGCATTGGCGAGGGCCAGAGTCGACTCGATATTGAGGCCTCTCAGCACACCATCGCGATCGATATCAGTAAAAATGATGGCGGAGACGTTAGCATCAGCAAAATGTCTGGCGAGGTCGATGATCGTCAATTCGGAAGTCTCGGCCCAGCCCTCGATTGCCACGCGGCCTCCCCTGGCATCGATGCCAACGGCGATGCAGCCGGGGAACTCTTGGCACGCCTGTTTCACGAGCTCGGGATCACGGAGCGCGATCGTGCCAAGGATGACGCGGCGAATGCCTTTTGCAAGCCAAGCCTCGATCTGCGCGATTGTACGGATGCCGCCGCCCAGCTGGACAGGGATGGTGACGGATTTCAGAATCGACTCGACAGCAGCCTCGTTCACCGGCTTTCCGGCAAAGGCGCCATTGAGATCGACGAGGTGCAGATACTCGAAACCCTGGGTCTGGAAGGCCAGCGCCTGTGCAGCTGGATCGTCGTTGAAGACGGTCACCTGCTCCATGTCGCCCAGCTTCAGGCGTACGCATTGACCGTCCTTCAGGTCGATGGCCGGGAACAGGATCATGGCCGCCACTTCAGGAAATTGGAGATAAGGGAGAGACCGAGGCTCTGGCTCTTCTCGGGATGAAACTGTGTGCCGGCCATATTGTCCCGGCCCACCATTGCTGTCACCGCCATGCCGTGACCGGTCGTGGCAATCACATGCGAGGGGTCCTTCGCATCGAGGTGATAAGAGTGCACGAAATAGGCATGGAGGCCGTTCTCCCCCATTTCAATCCCGTCAAGCAGGGCATGCGGACGCTGCAGGTCCAGCGTGTTCCAGCCCATATGCGGAATCTTGAAGGAAGCATCGCGCGGCGTGATTGGTTTCACGTCCCCGGGAATCCAGCCGAAACCATCGGTGACGTCATGCTCGAGGCCGCGGGACGCCATGAGCTGCATACCGACGCAGATGCCGAGGAACGGCTTGGACCGTCGGACAATCTCGTCTTCGAGCGTCTCCCACATGCCGGGGATGGATTTCAACCCGTCCCGGCAATCCTTGAAGGCACCAACGCCCGGCAGGACGATCCGCTCTGCGGCGCGCACCTTGCCGGGATCGGCTGTAACCATGACGGATATGCCAAGGCCATTGTCGCGGGCTGCCCTTTCGAAGGCCTTCGCCGCCGAATGCAGGTTTCCGGAACCATAATCGATGATGACAACGCTCATGTGGGCCTCAGTGCGTTCCAAAGAGGCCGAGCGTATCCTCGCCATGGCTGCGGAGCTTCGGCTTGGTCACAACTTGCACAAGGCGAGGCCTCTTCGCGAAATAGGCAAGCTCGGCTGCCTCCTGGTTCGATGCTTCGATCAATCCCGTCTGACGATAGCCTGAACGTTCAAGCGACATGATCCAGAGCCTTCGCGCTTCGAAACCGAAGATCACGCCCACGGCAATTTCGAACAGGCTCGCCATTGCCGGATCGAGCCCCCCCAAGCTGACGGACAGGCTGATCGCCACGAGAAGCGCAAACAGGATAGCTGCCACCACCCACATCCGGTGCCAGATTGCCCAGAGCGCAGTGAAAACAAGCGCACCGGGTGCGAAGCCCTCCTTCACGAAGGTCACCTTGTCAATCTCGCCATGGGGCGGTTCCAGAACCGTGAAAAGCGCCATCAGCCCGCGAGTGATCCTTTGGTGGAGGGAATGCGGTCCTGCTGGCGCGGATCGATCTCGACCGCCTCGCGCAAGGCACGCGCCAATGCCTTGAAGCAGGATTCGGCGATGTGATGATTGTTGTCGGCATATAGCGTCTCTATATGCAACGTGACGCCAGCGTTCATGGCGAAGGCCTGAAACCACTCGCGCACCAGTTCGGTGTCGAACTCGCCGATCTTCGGCGCGGTGAAGTCGACCTTCCAGACGAGGAAAGGCCGGCCCGAGACGTCGATCGCGGCGCGTGTCAGGGTTCCGTCCATCGGAAGATCAAGGCTCGCATAGCGGCGGATGCCCTTGCGGTCGCCCAGTGCCCTCGCCAAGGCCTGGCCGATGGCGATGCCGGAATCCTCCGCGGCGTGGTGGAAATCGATGTGGAGGTCGCCCTTGGCGCGAAGTATGATGTCGATCAGCGAATGGCGGGCGAGCTGCTCCAGCATATGATCGAGGAAACCAACGCCGGTCTTCACGTCATAGGCACCCGTGCCATCAAGGTCGATGGTGACGGCCAGCTCCGTTTCGGTGGTCTTGCGATCGACTGAAGCCTTGCGCATCAATGGTTCCTGCACTCTTGAAGACGCCGCCTCTTAGCAGATGCAAAAGGAATTGGCCAACGGTGGCTTTTCTTCCGCCTCACGGGGGCTTACATGTGACCCATTGGCAGGAAAGGTATTTCAATGGCAGACGCACTGACGTGGCATGGCACCACCATTCTTTCCGTCCGGAAGAATGGCAAGGTCGTCATCGCCGGCGATGGCCAGGTCAGCCTCGGCCAGACCGTCATCAAGGGCAATGCGCGCAAGGTGCGGCCTCTGGGCGGCGGTCAGGTGATCACCGGATTTGCAGGCGCCACGGCGGACGCCATGACGCTGTTCGAGCGCCTGGAAGCCAAGCTCGAGCAGTATCCGAGCCAGCTGACCAGGGCCTGTGTCGACATGGCGAAGGACTGGCGCACCGACCGATACCTGCGCCGCCTCGAAGCGATGATGATCGTGGCGGACAAGAACGTAACGCTGGTGCTGACAGGCACGGGCGACGTGCTGGAGCCGGAGAAGGGCGTCGTCGCCATCGGCTCGGGCGGCAATTATGCGCTGGCTGCGGCCCGGGCGCTGGCCGACACCGATCTCGGTGCCGAGGAAATCGCGCGGAAGGCGATGGCGATCGCCGCCGAAATCTGCGTCTATACCAATGGCAACCTGACGGTCGAGACACTGGATGCCGTTTGAGTGCCCAGCATCACCTTCAGAACCGTGACGGAGCAAGATCGTGCCATGCTGCGCCAGTGGCTGGAAACGCCCCTTGCACGCAAATGCGCGCCATTGCCGCTTACATGGAGGCTGGGTTCACGCCATATGATCGCTTCGAGACCGGAGATGGCACCGGCATTCTGATGGAATTGCTGCCAGAAGATTTCGATTGTGGTTCAGGCTATGCCCAGAGTTGAAAGGACATCATGACCCAAGCAGGTTGGCCCATCGGCGATGCAGCATCCGACCTTGATGCTGCTGTTGCTGCCGGCATTCTTGACCGCGATTCCAGCGCCAGGCTTCTGGCCTTCTTGCAGTCGCGGAGTACTGTTCCGGATAACGCAGTCAATGCGGATGACGAACAGTTACGGCTGATCACCGGCTTTAACGACATCTTCGTCACCATCGGGATTGCGCTGTTTCTCGGCTCTCTTTCATATCTGCTGGTTGGCATGGGGACTGGCGCATCGGCTGCGGCCTCTGCACTGGCTGCTTGGCTGCTGGCGGAGTTCTTCACCCGCACCAGGAGAATGGCGCTGCCAAGCATCGCGCTGCTGCTGGTGTTCGTATCCTCGGTGTTCCTGTCGGTCTATTCTGTGCTGGATTCGGATCATACGCAGATTTCCTTCACGGACGTGCTGAACAATGGTTCCGTTGCGTTGATGCTTTCGGCTCTGGCAGCGACTGCCGCAGCTGCCGCGCACTGGATCAGATTTCATGTTCCCATCACAGTTGCTGCAGGCTTTGGCGCAATGGCGATCCTGATCATCGCGGTGGTGTCATCCCTAGTGCCAGAACTTGTGCGTGGTAACCCTGCCGTGTTGTTCGTGCCCATCGGCCTTGCCGCCTTTGCGCTCGCCATGCGCTTCGACATGTCCGACCGCCAGCGCCTGACGCGGCGCACCGACATCGCCTTCTGGCTTCACCTGCTGGCAGCACCCATCATCGTGCATCCGCTGATCCTGTCGCTCGGAATAGGCGGCGATCAAGGGCTTGCCGCGGCACTGTCGATCTTTGCGATCTTCGCTGCCTTATGTCTTGTTGCGCTGGTGATCGACCGGCGCGCCGTTCTGGTGTCGTCGCTCGGCTATCTCGCCTATGCCGCGTTCGGTCTGGTCGAGGCCGCCGGATGGGGCTCGTCTTCAGCCTTCGGTGTGCTGCTCGTCGGCGCGATCGTATTGCTTCTCTCCGCCGCCTGGCGGCCGCTTCGCAAGATTGTTCTCGGGTTCATGCCGGAGGCCATCACCATTCTTGTTCCGCCAGCGGCCAAGGCTCCTTGAAAGGGTTTCCCTCATGACAGACTTCTCGCCACGCGAAATCGTTTCCGAACTCGACCGCCACATCGTGGGTCAGACTGATGCCAAGCGTGCCGTGGCCATCGCACTCCGCAACCGCTGGCGGCGCAAGCAGCTGGAAGGGGTGTTGCGTGAGGAAGTGATGCCGAAGAACATCCTGATGATCGGGCCAACCGGCGTGGGCAAGACCGAGATTGCACGGCGGCTTGCCAAGCTTGCCAACGCACCATTCCTGAAAGTCGAGGCGACGAAATTCACGGAGGTGGGCTATGTCGGGCGCGACGTCGACCAGATCATCCGCGATCTTCTCGAATCCGGCATTGCGATGGTCAGGGCCACCAGGCGCAAGGATGTCGAAGCACAAGCCCAACTCAATGCCGAGCGCCGCGTGGTCGATGCACTCGTCGGCGCCAATGCATCGGAAGCGACGCGCGAGAGCTTTCGCAAGAAGCTGCGCTCCGGCGAGCTGGATGACAAGGAAATCGAGGTACAGGTTGCCGATACAGGCACGCCGAGCTTCGATATTCCCGGCATGCCCGGAGGCTCGGCCAGCGTCATCAATCTATCCGACATGCTGGGCAAGGCGCTGGGCGGACGCACAAAGATCCGGCGCATGAACGTGAAAGCGAGCCATGAGGTTCTCCTCGCCGAAGAGTCGGACAAGCTGCTCGACCAGGACCAGATCGTGCAGGAGGCGATCGACGTCGTCGAAAACAACGGCATCGTGTTCCTGGACGAGATCGACAAGATCTGTGCGCGATCCGAGCGCCAGGGCGCGGACGTCAGCCGCGAGGGCGTGCAGCGCGACCTGTTGCCACTGATCGAGGGCACAACGGTTTCAACCAAGCATGGGCCGGTGAAGACTGATCATATTCTCTTCATCGCCTCGGGTGCATTCCACATCGCCAAGCCATCGGATCTCCTCCCTGAATTGCAAGGCCGCCTGCCGATCCGCGTTGAACTGAAAGCGCTGGACCGCGACGACCTGAAGCGGATTCTCACCGAGCCGGAAGTCAGTCTCATCAAGCAGTACCGCGCCCTTCTCGCCACTGAAGGTGTCACGCTCAATTTCAGCGAGGACAGTATCTCGGCGATTGCAGGGATTGCCGCCGACACCAACGCCAGCGTCGAAAACATCGGCGCACGGCGGCTGCAAACGGTAATGGAGCGGCTTCTGGATGAGGTGAGTTTCGCGGCACCCGACCGTTCGGGCGAGATCGTCGATATCGATGCCGCCTATGTCGAGACGCATGTTGGCAATCTCGCCAAGAACTCTGACCTCTCGAAATTCATCCTCTAGATTTCGGGCGCCTTCGGTCCAGCACGCTCATCATGTCGTCGAGTGTTGCGGTGTCGAGCTTGCCGATGTCATCGGCCAGGCGGTTGGCAAGTTCGGTGGCTTTCGGATTGAGCCCCGATGTATCGATGGCGATGCGTGGATGAGAAATGCGGGCCAGCCGCACCACCTCCTCGGCATCATCCCAGATGATGTTGAAGTAGGTGAGGATGCGCTGGATCAGGTGCCAGCCGGGCCTTCCGCGCTTGCCATGCTCGAGAGCGGATAGATAGGCGGACGATACGCCAATCGCTTCGGCCATGTCCTTTAATGTGACGCCGTGCTCGGCGCGGAGCTTGCGCATCCGGTCGCCAAACGGTGTCATGTATAATCCCTGAGCCGCCTGACCTTCACATAGAAGGCCCCACCGCCGCCATGCTTGGGGTGTGCGGGCTGAAAGCCTGAGACACAGGCCCGGAACTCGGATTCATGCAGCCATTCGGGCACAAGGCGGCGCAGCCTTCCGGCGCGCTCGGGCGAATGAAAGTGATCAGCACCGTGGAGCGTGTGGCGCGAATAGGGAGAATCCCCCTTGCCGGTGATGACAAGCACGGTGCGTGCGCCAAGGCCTTGCGCCTCGCGCAGGAACTGCAGCAGGCGGATACGCGCCATCTCGATTCCCGTTCCATGAAGATCGAGGCGGCGCTCGATTTCCACTTGGCCGCGCGTGAATTTCTGGGCGGTGCGGCGATCGAAACCGGTAATGTGCGGCGGCACCTTGTGGGCTGGCGAAGGCGCATGGACATGCGGTGCGGACGGGGTTGCAAGCGGCTTCTTGAGTTCCGCTGCAAGTCTTGGAGAAGCAAGCACTGGAGGTGCTCGCGAAGCACGGTGGCGCAGCGGCTTGATGGTCTTGGCAGTTTCAAGCCAGAGATCGAAATCTGCTGGTTTCCGGCTCATGGCAGAAGTCCGAGATCGCGCGCCACTTCAACAGGCAGAAGAACAGTCATGGAGCCTGGGCTCTTCATATGCCCTGCCGCCAGTGCGGCGTCATCGCCGAAGCCCCAGAACACATCGCCGCGCGCGGCACCCTTGATCGCGCTGCCGGTATCCTGCGCGATGAGCAGCTTGCGGAACTGTTCGGGATCGGCGTTGGGGCCTCGGGGACTCATCGTATCGAGCCAGACGGGAGTTCCGAATATCCAGAAGCTGCGATCGACGGCGATGCTGCGGAGGGGCGTCAGTTGCACGCCCTGCGCCCCCAGCGCGCCGAGTTGCGGGTCCTGCAACTCGACTTCGCGGAAAAAGATGAAGGACTCGTTCTGCCACATGAGTTGGCGGGCCTCTTCAGGCTGCCTTGCCATCCAGCTGCGCAAGACCTGCATTGACAGCTGCTCGTGGGTGAAAACGCCGCGCTCGACCAGCACCGCACCGACCGACGTATAAGGCCTTCCGGATTTTGCTGCGAAGGCCAGCCTCGCCACCGTCCCATCGCGCAGCCGCACCCTGCCTGAACCCTGGATGTGGATGAAGAAGGCATCTGCCCGATCCCTCAGCCACAGGATTTCGAGATTCTGTCCTGCAAGTGCACCTTTTTCGATGTCCTTGCGGGTGTAATAGGGCTTTGCCTTGCCACCAACGCGCTGGCCGTAGTCATACCCGCTCGTCCGTTCTCCCTGATCGAAGGCAATGAGATCCGCAGGCTTGCCATAGAGCGGCACATTGAATTCGGCATCGGGCGTTCGGCTGCCCTCTACCTCTGGCTCATAATAGCCCGTGAACAGACCTTCCGGCCTGTTGTGGTCCAAGACCCTGAAAGCCTGGAAGTTGTCTTCAAAAAATGCACGCGGTTCAACGCCAGGCGACGCAGACATGCAAACGTCGACCCAGTGTTCGCGGCGGCCACCAAAAACCACAGGCTTTCTAAAAGCGGTGCCTTCCGCAATGATTTCAGCGCAGGACCGGCGAAACGTGCGAAGTGCCGAATCATGATCATCGTCTTGCCAACCCGGTAGGCTCGCGAACGAGACAGGCTCCAGGGCGTTTGCAATGGTCACGAGAGACAAGAGGCTAAGAATTGCGGAAAGGAAATGGCAAAATGGTCGCCATTTGCCAATCAAGCGGGAGCCTGGGTCGCGACAAGCTTCCAGTTCGGGTCGCGCGAGATCACGTCGCGTTCGAAGGTCCACACATCCGTCACTTCGCGGATTTCCTTGGGATCACCTTCGACCACTTCACCTGATTTTGCGTAGGTCGCGGAAATCAGCTCGCTGACGAACTCCATCGTAATGCTGGCCTTGCTGCCCATGAGGCTGGCTGCCTTGATCGTTGCCTTGTCGATACCGACGAAACGCGACTCGATCCGCTGGCCAGCGGCTTCGCGCGCATCTATCGCTCCGGAAAAGCCATCGAAAACATCCTTCGACAGCAGGTTCTTCAGCGTCTTCTTGTCGCCCAGCGCGAAGCCTTCGATCACCATTTCATAGGCCATCTTGGCGCCGTCCACGAAAGCGCGTGGGGTGAAGGCTGTATCGCTTTCAGTCATTTTTTCGAGCGTTGCAGCAAGGTCCGAACCGGCTTCCGCATAGCCCTTCCAGATCGGCTCCGCAGGCTCGGGCTCCAGTCCCCGCCTTGGTTCAGCATCATCGTTCTGCGGAAAGCTGACGACCGTTCCTGCTGCCTCGCCAGACTTTCGCGCGTCCGCAGGCTTCGTGCCGAAAGGCTCTGGCGGGGGCCGCTCATTGCCTGTTCTCGTGCCCAATACCGATCTCAGGCGCCAGAACACCACCAGAGCGACCGCAAGAAGCAACAAATTCAACGGATCAAAATTCATTTCATGTTCCAGATTATCATGCGACAGGTGCTGCCTG
>JBKJQU010000145.1:0-3373 GCA_046594995.1 Aestuariivirga sp. | reverse complement strand
GAAAGACGCGGAGGAGGCGCTGGGCTGGATTTGCGCCAACAACGTGGCGCGGCCGGTGGGGAAGCTCACCTATACGCAGATGCTGAACACGCGCGGCGGCATTGAATGCGATCTCACCGTGGCGAGGCTGGCGGAGGACCGCTTCTATATCGTCACCGGCACGGGCTTCCGCACCCACGACTTTGCGTGGATCGCCGATCACATCAGGCCAGGGCTTGATGCGAAGCTTGTCGATGTGACGGAAGACTGGGGCACGCTGTCGCTCATGGGTCCGGCATCCCGCGATATTCTCGCGAAGGTGACGAATGCCGATGTGAGTAATGCAGCATTCCCCTTTGGCCATGTGCGAGAGATCGAGATCGCGGGGCACAAGATTCGTGCGCTCCGCGTCACCTATGTGGGCGAACTCGGCTGGGAACTTCACATTTCGATCAATAACATAGGTCAAGTCTTTGATGTTTTGATGGAAGCTGGAGGTCCGCTCGGCCTGTTGCCCACAGGTTATCGCGCGCTGGAATCGCTCAGGCTTGAGAAGGGCTATCGCGCCTGGGGTTCCGACATTACGCCGAACGATACGCCATTTCATGCAGGCCTTGGCTGGGCGGTCAAGCTGAAGTCCAATCAGGAATTCATCGGCCGTGCCGCGTGTGAGAAAGTGTCATCGGCACCGCTTGCGAAAATGCTCGCGGGGCTCACCACCGAACGCGACGACATCGTGCTCGTGGGCCGAGAGACGATCCTGCGCAATGGCGAGTTCGCGGGCTATCTGACGAGCGGAGGCTATGGCTATACGATCAGCAAGCCCATCGGCTACGGCTACATCCGCAACGCGTCTGGTGTGACGGCGGACTACATTCGCTCAGGCAGTTATGAACTCGTTGTGGCGAAGGATGTGGTGAAGGCCGAGGTGCATCTGGAGCCGCTGTACGATCCCGCGAACGCGCGGGTGAAATCATGAGCCCACGCATCGTTCCGGAGCTTGTTGTTACGAGTCATCGCCAGAGCACTGATTTCTATTGCGGTGTTCTGGGATTTGCCGAACTCTATGGCCGCCCTGAAGACGGGTTTTCAAAGCTTGATCTTGATGGGGCTGCGATCATGATCGAGCAGCGGAGCGATGAGTCTTGGATCGAGGGCGACTTTATCTATCCGTTCGGGCGCGGCATCAATCTCGAAATCAACGTTGATGATGTCGACCGACTCTATCAGTCATGCCTGACGGCCGGATCACGGATTTTTCTGCCGCTGGAAGAGACTTGGTATCGCAGCAATGAGGGTCAGATCGGCGTGCGTCAGTTCATCGTGATGGATCCTGATGGCTGTATGCTGCGGCTATCGCAGTCGATTGGTTTCCGGCACAGCGACAGTTGAGCTGGAAAATCTTGACGCCTGGCGGGTGTGCGTGGCGTTGCGGCATTTGTCCTCGCCCCTCGATAGAGGGGAGCGGAAAGGGGCCTGCGGCGAAGCCGCGGGATAGGAGAGGGGCACCCGGGCTTCGTCATTGGCAAAGCCCGGGTGCCCCTCATCTCCCCCATCGCTGTACGCGATGGATCCCCTTCTTCTCCCCGCTGTCGCGGGGCGAAGACATTTTGCTTACCCCTCGTAACCGTAATCCCGGCGCGCGGCTTCGAGCGTTACCAGGCCTGCCGCGATATCCGCTTCGACCAGCGTGCGGTCGCGGGCTTGAGGCCTGCCGAAGCCGCCGCCGCCCGGGAGTTCCAGCACGAGGCTGTCGCCCTTGGCGATCACATGGATGCCCTTGTCCGGAAGCGCCCTGCCCGAACCGCGCCGTGCCGCGCCAAGACAACCCGGCGCTCCGCCGTCGCGGCCCTGTGCGGCATTGAGGATGCGGTCGAAGGTGGCGGCTGAAATCGAGAAGGGCGCATCCTCGGTGTTTGCAATCTCGATGATCTGGGAAGCACCGCCGCGCCATTCGCCCGCACCGCCGGAGTCGGCCAGATAGTGCTTGCGCTTGAAATAGAGCGGGCACTGGTTCTCGGTGACTTCGACGGGAATGGTGCCGACGCCCGAGGGGAAGGCGGTGGTTGAAAGACCATCCTTGCCGGGCCGGCCGCCGATGCCGCCAAGGCCCATGTTGATGACGGCGAACCTCCTGGCATTTGCCGTTTCTTCCGGCGGCACGCGGCCATGCGCGGAATACAGCGAGAGAATCCAGATGGGACCAGCACTTTCCGCCTGAACCGTGCCTGGCAGCGCCTGTGCCAAGCAGCCGAAGACACTGTCGGCCAGCATCTGGCCGATGACGTGCCGCGCCGTGACGGGCGAAGGCCGGATCGGATCGACGATGGTGCCGGGCTCGGTGACGAGATCGAAGCAGGAAAGCGAGCCGATGTTGTTGGGCACATGCGGCGCGATCACGGCTTTCAAGCCAAACACCGCATAGGCATGGGTATAGGTGCGCGGGCTGTTGATGCCGAACAGCGAGGCGGGCGATGAGCCCGAGAAATCCACCGTGATCTTGCCGCCCTTGATGGTCATTTTAGATTTCAGCACCAGCTGGCGCTCATAACCGTCGAGCGGCATCTCGTAGGACCACTGGCCCTCGGGCAGGGCCTTGATCGCCTCGCGCGCACCCTTCTCGGATTGCTTGAGAATATGCTTTGCCAGCGCATCGAGCGAGGTGAGCTTGAATTCCTTCATCATGTAGATGAGGCGGCGCGCACCGGTATCATTGGCACTGATAAGCGACAGGATATCGCCGCGCACTTCGACGGGGCTGCGCGAATTGGCGAGGATGATCGACAGTAGTTCCTCGTTCAAGACGCCCTGCTTCCGCACCCGCATGTGCGGGATGAGCGTTCCTTCCTCGAAGGACGAGTTGGCCTTGGCCGACATGCCCACACCGCCGACGTCGATGACATGGCAGGTGGACGCGAAGAAGGCGACGAGCCTCTTGCCGAGAAACACCGGCGTCATCATCACGTAGTCGAACAGGTGGCCGGTGCCGAGCCATGGGTCGTTCGTCACATAGACATCGCCCGGCTTCATGGTGGATTGCGGGAAGTGCTTGAAGAAATGGGCGACGGCGGTGGCCATGGTGTTCACGTGGCCGGGCGTTCCCGTCATCGCCTGCGCGATCATGTTGCCGTCAGTGTCATAGACTCCGGCGGACAAGTCTCCCGCCTCGCGCGTGATGGTGCCGAATGCGGTGCGCAGCAGCGACTGCGCCTGTTCCTCGACGACCGCGATGAGGCGGTTCCACATCACCTGCGTGCGGATGGCTGCGAGTGCGTCCTTGCTCATTTCCCGCGCTCCATGACAATGTACCCGAGGCTGTTAATCGAGGCGCGGAAGTTGGCGCCGACGATGGTGGAGGTCTCGTCTTCCGCAATGATCGCAGGTCCCTTGATCG
>JBKJQU010000133.1:0-2953 GCA_046594995.1 Aestuariivirga sp. | reverse complement strand
GTCAAAGATGGTATATTCGCGGAGATCTATGCCGTTGCCCCAGTCCTTGAAGATCAGTCCGTTGCGGTTGAAGATCAGGTAGATCGGGACGAGCGCACCAGCGGGCGGCATCATCTTGGTGGAGAGGATCCACAGCAGAGAATCCGACGTGCGGCGCGTCCACACCCAGATGGTGGGGGGAGTGATGACCGCCAGGAGCAGAAATATTCCGAGCCACCCATTCGTGACCACCCAGCCATTGGCATAGAGGATGCCGCAGGCAACGGCGATGGTCGCAACGACAATGCCAATCCAGGTGATGCCATGCAGCTTGACGGAATGTTCGGCCCGCGGCGCAAAAGCCATTGACCAAGCGGCGGGTACGGCGAAAATCAATCCCAGCAAAGTAGAAAGCCCGGCAATGATGATGGTGTTTGCCAAGTAGCCCAGGTAATCCGAACGGGCTTGCACCTCGGCGAAATTTGCGAGCGTCCACGGCGAGACAAACAGTGTCTGCGGCAACGAATAGGCATCGGACTCGGACTTGAAGGCTGCGATGGCCGTCCACAAAATTGGGAAGAACATGAGCAGGCCCAGCACCCAGGCGAGGAGCCCCGTCCAGCGCGCGCGCGCAGCGGAAGACTTCATAGCCATGTTTTAGCTCTCCAGGTTCTTGCCAACGACACGCACGAGGAAAATAGAGACGATGTTGGCCAGCACTACCGCGATGAGGCCGCCCGCAGCGGCAGCGCCTACGTCATTTGCATTGTTTAGCTGCGAGAACACCAGGTAGGTCAAATTGCCCGCAAAGCCGCCCACACTTGTCACCTTGATTTCGGCGAAGGTGTTCATGATGAAGATGGTCTCAATCAGGATGACCACTGTGATGGGTCGAGCCAGGTGTGGTAGCACGATGTTGCGGAAATAGTCCCAGGACTTGGCGCCGTCCATGGAAGCGGCATCCTTCTGCTCCTCGTCGAGTGATTGCAGCGACGTCAGCAGGATCAGCGCCGAATACGGCAGCCACTGCCAGGCCACAATGAGACCAACGGAAAACAGTGGCGCCGAGGCGAACCAGTCGAATGGCTGCGTCACGCCGAACCAGCGCTGGATTTCCGCAAACAAGCCGAACACCGGATGCATGATGAGGTTCTTCCACACCATAGACGACACGGTGGGCATGATGAAGAAAGGCGAAATCATGAGTACGCGGACAATACCCCTCCCCCAGAACGGTTGGTCCAGCAGCAAGGCAAGACCGACACCACCCACTACCGTGGCAATGATCACGCCCGTGACCAGCAAAAAGGTGTTGAGCAGGTTCTTCACGAAAAACGGATCTTTCATGAAGTAATAGAAATTATTCCAGCCGAAATAGCGGACCGCGTCGGGGTCCTGCAGGTTATAGCGCATGAAGGCGTAATAGAACACAAGGGCCAGCGGGATGAACGCGAACGCAGACAAGATGCCGACTGAAGGTGCCAGCGCCCATTTTGCGATTGCCTGTGATTGTCGTGTGGCCATGGAACCATCCGTCTAGCGTTCATCGTTGCTGCAAAGACGGACAAGCTGCCCGCACATCACACGGCGCGGGCTTGAACACTGTCTCCGCTTTTGCGGCGATGAAAAAAGGAAAAGCATACCCCCTTCCTCCATGGGAGAGGAAGGGGGCAGGATCAGGCCTTACTTGATATAGCCGGCCTTGGTCATTTCGTCGGTGGTATAAGTCTGGGCCTGGGCGAGCGCTTCATCAGCGGTCATCTGGCCTGCCAGCGCCGCCGAAAACAGCTCACCGACCTTGGTGCCAATGCCCGCAAACTCGGGGATCGCCACAAACTGGACGCCCGTGTACGGAACGGGCTTTGCAGTTGGCTTCGTCGGATCGGCTGCATTCATGGATGCCAATGTCATCGCCGCGAATGGCACCTTCTGGTATTCCGGGTTTGCATAGAGCGACGTGCGCGTGCCGGGAGGCACATTGGCCCAACCAAGCTTGGAAGCTACGTATTCAGTGTAGTGCTTGGAAGTTGCCCAGCCCACGAACTTCTGAGCAGCGTCAACCTTTTGCGAGCCAGCGGGAATGGCGAGAGCCCATGCCCAGAGCCAGTTGGCACGTTTACCAAGGCCTTTGTCAGGCGCCAAAGTGAAGCCGGTCTGATCAGCCACTTTGCTGGCGTCCTTGTTGAGGACATGCGAACCAGCCGAGGTGGCATCAGCCCACATGCCGCACTTGCCAGACTGGAACAGGGCCAGGTTTTCCGAGAACCCGTTGCCTGAAGCACCTTCTGGTCCAGCTTCTTTCATGATGCTGAGATAGGTGTTGAGTGCGTCCTTCCATTCGGGTGAATCAAACTGTGGCTTCCAGTTTTCATCGAACCAGCGGGCGCCGAAGGAGTTTGCCATTGTGGTCAGGAAGGCCATATTCTCGCCCCAGCCAGCTTTGCCGCGGAGGCAGATGCCGTTCACGCCATTGGCGCGGTCGGTCATCTTCTTGGCAGCATCTAGAATGAAGTCCCAGGTCGGGGCTTCCGGCATCGTCAGGCCTGCCTTCTCCATCAGATCCTTGCGGTACATAACGAAGGAAGACTCACCGTAGAAAGGTGCAGCATAAAGCTTGCCGCCGGAGGATAGACCAGCGGTAACTGCAGGCAGAATGTCGGCCGGATCATCAACGCCTTCGAGCGGAACAAGCCAGCCCTTCGCACCCCAGATCGGCGTTTCATACATGCCGATGGTAAGAATATCATATTGTCCACCCTTGGTGGAAATGTCTTTCGTAACCTTTTGGCGTAGATCGTTTTCTTCCAGCGTCACCCAGTTCAGCTTGATGTCCGGATTATCTTTTAAGAAATCATCCGTCATTTTCTGCATGGTGATCATGTCACCGTTGTTGACGGTGGCAATGGTGAGTGTCGTTTCGGCCATCGCCGTGGTGGCAAGTGCTGCAAATGCGCAGGCGCTGAGTACACCCTTG
>JBKJQU010000047.1:0-3289 GCA_046594995.1 Aestuariivirga sp. | reverse complement strand
TGATGGCACATGCACCAGTGCCGTGCGGAATCCATTGGCATGCTGAATGCGGATCTCGTGTGAAATTCTCAAACCCACATCGCTGGGCGTGCGCATGTCGGCCATGATCACGACATCGTAAACGGTACTGTTCAGATGGAGGCTTGCTGCCGGCTTCATGTCTGCTTCCTTGTATGCGGGTTTGTTCTGCTTGATCGTGGTCAGTCTTGCGGGCGAAGCCGAGAGGCTCTGGCCCATCAGCTTGCCGATGAAATTGACGTGGCGTGCCGGGCCGTGCTGCTCGGTTATGATCTGAAGGGCGCGTTTCGACTGCTTGAGGTACCGCCGCCAGTTTCCGTGGAGTTCCCGGGCTGTCTCCACGGCTTCAGATGCGGGGCGATAGATCGCTGCCTCGCCGAAGGTCGATTCGAAATGCGGGGGAAGTATTGCGACGGCGCCGCTTGCGCAGGCCTCCATCACGGTTCGTCCGAACGCTTCAAACCAGTCAGGGTGATGGTAGTAAACGAAGAAGTCGATGGACTGCAGAAACGGGATGGGTTCGATCTGGCCAAAGCGATAGGTCGTCCAGTTGGCCGGGTACTCTCCGATGACGCGCTTCAAGTGATCGCCGGCGCCGAGTATACGCACGTCCACGCCCGAACCGTCAGGATAGAGTTCGAGGATATCGCGCCGGGTCGCTGGCCACTTGTCCTTTTCGGGCCGGCTGTGCCGGCCTATCACAGGTCGCAGTCCAAGCGGCCTCGAACGGTTAGATGTCCACTCTTCCGGAAACAGCGTATTGTGCCAGTTCTCATCGGTAAGTGGAATGGACGGCACGGTTGCCGTAAGGTTCTTGCGGACTGACGGCGAAATCGGCGCCCATTCTACACAATCGCCTGCAATCGACTTGCAGATTTCATGAACACCTCTGGCATTATAGTAGGGCACACCATTGCGGTCGGTGTGCGGCTGGTGAGCGACCATCATGGCGCGGTCCAGCTTCAGTTCGGGAAGTGCTTCCGGATACTTGCGGAAGGCAATCGGATTGTGAATGATGCCGAGACAGCCATCAAGCTTCCGTGTGGCAGGAGGGACCACCACGGCTTCGCCCCGCGACACGCAGGCCCTGATCAGCGGATGGATTGGCCGGGGCTGGCGCAGGACATCGGCGTTCGACTGCAACAGGGCTATGCTCAGGCCGGTTGCCGAAAGAGCGCGGATTTCATGGGCAGTGGCGACCGACGTTCCTCCGGGAAACCGGAAGTCACCGATCATTATGATATCGAATTTCGTCATGTTTATCCAGACAGACGCGAACTTGCCTCATCCGGCGATGACCGCCGGAGGAATTGGGACTCGCAAATGATGGGAAAGAAATGGGAAGGCTAGCAGAGCGCCTGTAGGGGGCAGCGGCGTCACGGCTTTTGTGCCGCCACAGCCCCGGCTATTTGCGATAAGATCAGCCTGCGTAATGGCCAGGCGGCCCGATGTCGGGCTTTCCGGGAGGGCCAAACTTGTCGGGGCGGCCCTTGTCGCCAGGGCCCTTGAAGCGCGACGCCAGTTGGTAAAACGCATCGCCGGCATCTGGCGACGTGGGATCGTGCTGTAGAATACTCTCGAGTTGATCGTTTGATGCCGCGGACTGCGCCGGCGCTGTCGCCGCAAAGCCCACGTGAGCAGCCACACCAGCAGCGCCGAGAAGCGCCAGTAACTTTTTCGAATCCATAATCTGTGTCTCCTTCAAATTCATTCGTTTGATTAACGAATAATGAAACAGTCACACGCGGCGTCAGGGATCGCAAGAATGGCATCTTGGGGTACTAAACAAAGCTTAACCAGAAACGATAAATTGAAGATGGAAGTTTATCCAAAACTAACTCAAGTTTCGGCGTGACTGCCTAATGGACTTTGAAAACAGTGGTTATAGCGCGCCACTGGGATGGCAAATGCCATTGAATCTCAGAGACTTGTTTTTCTATCAGCGGCAGTCTCGGTATTGAATTGAAATAGATTTAATCCAATTTCTCCGAAACGGTAAACAAAAACTAAAGCACGCCTGTACAATCTATATGCGCCGGTAGCCACGTTCAGTCATCCTTTAGCCTAATGAAACGTGAACCGGAGTTTTCGAAGTGGAACAAAAATTGTTTAGCTGCTTAAGCGTGATTGATACCGTGAAGCCCGCTTTGACTGGGCTTGCAACGGTCAGCATAGCATTGTTCATAGCGAACGCCGCTGGTGCGGCATCAAGTGTAGGCTCCAGAGTTGCAGATGAAGTGCTGACCGAGGCCCGACAGGCGATCAATTCGAAAGATCTCACACGGCTTGGCGATCAGTTTTTCGAAGCCGTTGGCTCTCCTCAAGATCTAGAACGCGCCGTGAGCTATTATGGCGAGGCCGCGCACCTTGGAGAGCCCAAGGCCATGATGCGCTATGGCGAATCGCTTCTGCTTGGCCGCGGGATCGCTGCCGATCCAGCCAAGGGCCTAATGTTCCTGCAAAAGGCCGCTGATGTTGGAAATGGTTCCGCTGCTCTTGTGTTAGCTGATGTTTATGCGCGGGGCGGCGTCACGGGCATTGACCGGACGCAGTCTATTGCCCTTTATGAGCAGGCTGCCGAAAATGGCCGCGATCTGGCGCTGGTCAAACTGGCCCAGGTCTATAGTCAGGGCAAAATCGTTCCTGTCGATCCGGTAAAGGCAGTGGCCTATTACCGGCAGGCCGTTAAAGCAGGCCGCAAAGATGCACTGCTCGCTCTTGGTGTAGCACTCACACAGCGGAAGTTTGGTCGGATTGGAACACGTGCCGAAGGGCTGGCGCTTCTGGAGGAAGCAAGCCGCCAGGGACAGGATCAGGCAGTCATTCATATCGCCGACAGTTATTTTAACGGTCATGGAGTCCGGCGTAATCCGGACAAGGCAATGAAAATTTTGATCGAGGCGTGGGACAAAGGCAATCCGCGGGCAGGGGTACGTCTGCTCTCCATCTATCGCGATGGCCGCAAAGGCGCTGTGAAACGGAGCAGATTTCTTGCGGAATACTATTTCCGCCGTGTAGCCCACGTTATCACGGAAGATGAACTGAAAATGGAGACAATCCTGCTGCGGGCTTCGAAAGTATCGGGCGAGAAGCAACTGGAAGAAATCCACCAGAAGCTCGGTCAAATTCAAACGACGTACAAGCCCATTGCACTGCGAAAGATGCGTATCACAAACCCGAATGCTTATGTTTATCTGCTGCAGGTCAGGCTCCGCGAGTTGAGCTTCTACAATGGCCGTGCCACAGGCTTGCTCACCAAGAAAACGACTCA
>JBKJQU010000455.1:0-3094 GCA_046594995.1 Aestuariivirga sp. | reverse complement strand
GGTGATGGCGCCGGTGGTCACTTCGCCGATCATCTCGCCACCACCCTGATAGGGCGGCATCGCCATCAGGAGGTCGGCCTTGCCATAGAGCACGCCGATGCCGGTAGGCCCATAGGTCTTGTGGCCGGTGAAGACGTAGAAATCCGCATCGAGAGCCTGCACGTCGACTGGCATGTGCACGCAGGCCTGGCTGCCGTCGACCAGCACGGGAATTCCCCGCGCGTGGGCCAGCTTGATGACGTCCGCCACCGGCACAATGGTGCCGAGCGCGTTCGACATCTGGGTGATGGCGACGATCTTCGTCCGTGGGCTGAGGAGTTTTTCGAATTCCTCGATCAGGAAGTTGCCATCCTCGTCGATGGGCGCCCACTTGAGAACCACGCCGCGCCGCTCGCGGTGGAAATGCCATGGCACGATGTTGGAATGATGCTCCATGATCGAGAGCACAACTTCATCGCCCTCGCCCAGAACCATGCCGCCGAAGCTTTGCGCCACGAGGTTGATCGCTTCCGTCGCATTGCGCGTGAAGATGATCTGTTCAACCGATGGCGCATTCAGGAAACGGCGAACGCTTTCACGTGCATCCTCGAAAGCCTGCGTGGCCGCGTTGGAGAGATAGTGGAGGCCGCGGTGAACGTTGGAATACTCTTCCTGGTAGGACTTCATCATCGCATCGAGCACGGGCTTCGGCTTCTGCGCCGAGGCCGCGTTGTCCAGATAGACCAGCGGCTTGCCATAGACCTGCCGCGACAGGATCGGGAAATCGGCGCGGATGCGTGCGACGTCAAACCCCCTCTCCCCTTGCGGGAAAGGGTGGCGCGCAGCGACGGGTGAGGGGTTGGAGCGAGTGCCCTCATCCGCCTCGCTTGCGCTCGGCACCTTCTCCCGCAAGGGAAGAAGGGGAGATTTCGCAGTGCCCGTCATGACTGCCTCCGATGGCTGCTCAGCCAGCGCGCGGCATAGTCGGTGAGCGCATCGCGGATGCCGTCGTGGTCGATGGTTTCGAAGGCCTCGCCGACGAAAGCGGCGATCAGCAGGGCTTTCGCTTCAGCGGGCGGAATGCCGCGCGACTCGAGGTAGAAGAGGTGATCCTCGTTCAGGTCACCCGCCGTGGCGCCGTGACCGCAGGCGACGTCATCGGCGAAGATCTCAAGTTCGGGCTTCGCGTCAAACTCGGCTGTCTCGGACAAGAGCAACGCATTGCACGATTGCTTGCCGTCGGTCTTCTGCGCGTGCGGGCGCACGATGACCTTGCCCTGGAAGATGCCGCGGGCATGATCGTCCATGACGCATTTGAACAGTTCACGGCTTGAGCAATTCGGCACCTGATGGTCGACCACGAGGCGCGAGTCGGCATGCTGCTTTCCGGCCAGCAGATAGGTGCCGGAAATCTTGGCGTCCGTGCGCTCGCCCTCGAAAACATAAGTGCCGTTCTGGCGGTTGAGTTTCGCGCCCGTCGACAGCGTGAACTCACGGAAGGTGACGTTGGCGGCGAGCGTCACATGCGCGTGGGCAAGATGCACGGCATCATGGGATTCAAGATCGGCTTTCACGCGGTCGAGCCTTGCGCCCTCACCAATGCGGATTTCGGTGACGCTGTTCGCGAGGTAGCTGCCCTTGCCGATATGCGTTTCGATGATGGTGGCGGAAGCGCCGGCCGCAACCTCGATCACGTTGTGCGTGGCGATGGTGCGGGGCGCGGCATCGGTGGCGATGAAGACGAGCTCGACCGGGGTATCGATGGTGCCGGACAGCACAAGGCGCGCGCCATCGGTCGCAAACGCCGCATTCATCTGCTGCACGGGCTCGGTGATTTCGGCCTGTGCTTCAACAGCACTGTTCACGAGCCTTGAATGCGCGCTGTCATAATGGCCGTTGACAAAGACCATGCGGGCGGCGGCAATCGAGGAAAAGGGTGACGACTTCATCAGCCGCTCGACCTCGCCCTGCTCCGCCGTCACCTGCTGGCGCGGCGGATAGGGCTTGTCGATCATCTGGCGCAGGTCGGTCCAGCGCCATTCCTCCATCCGGCGGTGCGGAAGGCTGAAGTCCAGCGCCTCCTCGGCGGCGGTTCGGGCAAGTGCGATTGTCATGCGGCACTCTTCTCGAATTCGGCGTAGCCCTTTTCCTCAAGTTCGAGCGCCAGAGACTTGCCGCCGGATTTCACGATGCGGCCCTTGGACAGCACATGCACATGATCCGGCACGATGTATTCGAGGAGGCGCTGATAGTGGGTGATGACGATCATGCCGCGATCGGGCGAGCGGAGCGCGTTGACGCCGTCGGCCACAACGCGCAGCGCGTCGATGTCGAGGCCTGAATCGGTTTCGTCGAGAATGCACAGCGAGGGTTCGAGCACCGCCATCTGCAGGATCTCGGCGCGCTTCTTCTCGCCGCCCGAGAAGCCGACGTTGACGGGGCGCCTCAGCATATCCTGGGAAATGTTGAGCTTCGCGGCGCGGTCCTTCACGAGGCGCATGAAATCGGGGGTGGAGAGTTCCTTCTCGCCGCGGGCTTTGCGCTGTGCATTGAGCGCCACCTTCAGAAACTGCATGGTCACGACGCCGGGAATTTCGATCGGATACTGGAAGGCCAGGAACACGCCCTTCGCGGCGCGCTGATCGGGTGACATCTCTAGCAGGTCTTCGCCCTTGAAGGTGACGGAGCCGTCGGTCACTTCATAGCCCGCGCGGCCCGCGAGAACATAGGACAGCGTGGATTTGCCGGAACCGTTCGGCCCCATGATGGCATGCACCTCGCCCGGTTCGACCTTCAGCGTGAGGCCATTGACGATGGCACGGTCTTCATCTGCGAGCTTGACGTGGAGATTGGTGATGGAGAGAAGTGTCATAGTATCGAACTCACATTTGACAAATGAACTTGTGGCCAAAGACCTACGTAACAACGGTTGTGGCGCCCTAAGAACCAAGATGCCGCTGCTCTCGCAATATGCGTTGTGACTTTCATTCCTCAGTATTGCCTTCTGCGAACCTGCACGAATGAAACCCAAAGATCAGAACATTCTGATTTATCAATGACATATTATCATCTTCCAGATAGTTACTACTGGAACCAGTCTACTTTGAGCTTAGAT